>DAOOVW010000049.1 GCA_035370465.1 bacterium
GGTTATAGTTCCCTTTTATTCCAAAACAAAACATCCCTTCTTTACAAATAAATTTTAAAGAAGTATAATAGTATTAATATTAGTTGGTAATAATAGTAGGAGGAAAAAAAATGAAAACAGATATAGCAACAAACTTATATTTTCCAAAAGAACTCTATGCTGATATGAAAAAAATATCTAAAAAATTAGGCATATCAATTGCTGAATATGTAAGGCAGGTTGTCCAGAAAGATATTGAATCTCGTATTAAAGAAATAGATTGGGAAAATGACCCTCTTTGGGATATTATAGGAATTGGCGAAACAAAAGAATCTGACATATCTATTAATCACGACCACTATCTTTATGGTGGACAAAAAAAGGAAAAATAATGAGAAGTATTTTTGCAGATACATCAGCCCTCTTCTCCTTGATAGACAGAACTGACCGCTATCATAAGAAAGCAATAGAGTTATCTAAAAAAACTCGCAAAGAGAATTTAGAAATAGTTATTTCAGACCACATTTTATCTGAAACAATTACTCTTGTCAGAAATAAAATGGGTTTTCCACAAGCATCTCTTATGGGTATAAAACTATTTGATTCCAGAATTACAACTTTAATTATCGTAGATGAAAATATATTGAAAATGGCATGGGATATTTTTTCAAAATATACTGATAAAGATTTCAGTTTTGTTGATTGTATTTCTTTTGCTGTTATGAAACAAACAGGAATAGACACTGCTTTTACTTTTGACCATCATTTTGTAGAAATTGGATTTAGGATATTAGGAAGATGAAGAAAAAAGGGAAAAACAAGAAGGGACTATCTTAAAAATACTTTACAAAACTACCTGTTTATTCAAAAATTTAGAACACTTCGTAAAAAGATGATGAAAAAAAGTTTCCGTATTTATACTGACTGAAAATCCCGCAAATTTTAATAACTATACAGTTAATACCAATTTGACAACGGACATAGAGTAAATATTTTCCCCTCACCTATCCTCTCCTCTCAGGGGAGAGGCTCGCCCGTAGGGCTACGCCCGAGGGGAAGATATCCCTTACCCACAAGTTCCCACTTTGAAAAACCGACTAAGGAAGCAAAGGGGAGCAAAGCAGAGTTGGTGCGTTATCGTCTTCCAGATAGCACAACGGGGATGGAGGGGGATTGTTCTACACAGTCAGTTTAAGGAAAGCATACGAACCAGCCCTACAAGGTAGAGATAAGATAAGCAGGCGGGATTTAATAAAAGGAGATACAGAGAAATCCACCCTAACCCTCCTTTACAAAGGAAGGGAGAGAAAGGAACAGAGTGGATTTTGAAAAATATACCACAAACTTTGTTGCATTATTTGAAAAGTGATAAAGTAAGAAAAATGTAGTATTTTTCAATTTTATAAAAGAAAATAGGAGCAAAGGGAATCTCTTTATCCAAGAGGATTGTAGAAGATGTGGGTAAGGGATAGGAGGGGAAGGGTGATGGGGGTAGTTCCTTCTACCCAATGGGGAGAGGGTATGGGTGAGGGGGCTGATTTTTATTACACTTTTTGATGTAAAAATAGTATGAATATCTTAGTGTCCAAAAATATGGGAATTTAGGAAGGAAAGTTTCCGTATTTATACTGATAAGGAATATTTTTGAATAGGTCTTATAAAATATACATAATTTAATCCCTACTGTTATATTTTTTAAGATGGCTTATCCATACAAAGAGTTCTAAAAATTCCTTTTTAATGAGAAATACTTTCAACTTTGGCACCACCTACTGCTCTAATATTAAGTATCTTTTTATTTTTATCCACTGGGTCTTTAATATAAGGGTCTACATGAACTCGGTAAAAATCATTAATTCTAAAACGGTAAAAGGTCTCTCCATCTTTCTGTATTTTTTCTGTTTTAAGACCTGCGTGTTCAGGATTTTTTATATATAATTTCAGGTTTTGGAGGAATTTTCCATAAATTTCTTTTGGTAATTCTATAATCTGAGAGAGAACTTTATAATTAAAGATAATTTTTACTTTATGTATTGATTCAATTTCGTCAAATTCTGATGGTCTTTCTATGGAAGTGACTATTTGATTCACCTTCTCCTGAAGTTCATAGGACTCTTCTTCTCGAGGCAACTTTAATTCTTCTAATTCTTTTTTTCCCTTAATGAACCATATTTTTTCATAAGTTGTTTGAAAGTACTTAATTTTGTTCATTAAATTTAGTAATTCGGAATCTTCCCCAGTTAAACCTTTGTTTTGTAAAAAATAACCTATTGCTGGTAAAACTGATGGACCTGCATTTTGCTCTCCATATATGTGAAATACATCATATCCTCTTGCCTCAAAATACTCCCAGTCAACAATTTCTCTATATAAGTCCTCTCCTGTACAATCAACTAATACATCTATATTGTTCCTTTGCACAAATGATTCAAGAATAAAAGTTGCTATTTCTCCTTTCCATATATCTATTATCAATTGAGAGTCCCTTAAATGGAGTGAATAACGTTGTATAAATTCTTCTGGTAAAACCCATCCATAAAGTCCAGAAAAAATAAGAACCTGATGTCTCCTATTTTTCCATGTCTCTTTGTCAATTTCTTTATAAATCCTTCCACAATATCTTTCATACGCTGGCAAAAATTTCGCTTCTTCTTTTCCTCCAAAATCAAAACTATTTTTCAATTCCTTATTATATGGTAAATCCTTCAAAATTTTTTTCTGTCGTGTAAAACCGCCGTTTTTGATGTGAGTAAGGTTAAATTGTCGTCCTTCCATTAAATAAGAAATGCATTCTGAAGATATATAATTACAGATAGAACTTTTATAATTATAGTTAGTTATTCCACCTTCAATCTTACCGTTAGAACAGGTTATTATAAAAAGAATATTTTTATTCATTTATTTCTCCATACTGATATGTTATGATATATTAAAAATAACATCAAGTTTACTCTTTAAATATTATTTCGCATGAATTTACTTCTTTGGTTATGCCCTTCCATTTAAATCGCTGTTTTTTTAAAAAAGCAATCAATTTACAAAGATACGATTTTCTTGCAATTTTTGGGCTTTTTATAAAATTGTTCAAAATCTATTATTTGATCAATTTTAACAACACATTTAACAAAAGAATTATTGGCTTTTTTTAAAAGTTTTATATGCTCGTAGAGAACATCCTCTTTAATTGCTTTACTACCAAATGAGAATCTCCCTTGATTTAATTCTTCTTCTTTTATCTCTATATAATCTTTTACGGGAATACCCAAATATTCAGGATGTATTTTATGTTTAACTTCATTTGCTAAATCATAAATTCTCTTTCTTCTTTTGCTTTCTTCCTTGTTTTCATTCCAATAAGGCAATAAGGTTCTATATATTTTATTTTCTATACAAGTATTTCCCTTTTTTAAATAATCCATAATTTTCTGAAAATTTGTAAGTTTTCTCTCCTTTTCTTCGGCCGATCTCCCTTGTAAATTTTCTTTAGAAAATTTAATTCCCAAAAAACATCTTAGCAATTGTGCTAACTTATCCCAACATGCAGGTAACAAAACAAGTCCAGAAGATAAATGATATGATTTAATTGCCATTCTAGATATTTTATTGTGAACATTTTTGTGTTGATTGGTATATGCCATAGCTATTGAGTAACTAAGCCATCTTTGAGTATGATAAATCTGATATTTCCAAAAATCTACTTTATATTTTTTTAGTATAGTAAATTCATAAACTTCTTCTCCCCAAGTATCATCTATTTGTTTTATATATCTTTGAAATTTATCATCTCTTTTAGGTATCTTCTTTTTCATTTGATTTCCCCCTCTATCCCCGTTGTGCTATCTGGCAAAATCCACCCCGACCCTCCTTTATAAAAGGAGGGAGAACGCACCAACTCTGAGGCACAAGGTAAGCAACTTCAGTCGGTTTAATAAAGGGGAGAACCAAAAAGAGGAGAAGTATATGGGATAAAGGGGAATTAAAGGAATATTATTTGGTGGCAAATTTGTATAAGAAAAAAAATACTTTTTGTTGGTTGCATATTGAGGTAAAATTGAGTATGATGAAAAAAGCGCTCGGACTTGTTTCAGGAGGACTTGATAGTTTAATTGCAATTTCTCTTATTAAAGAACAGAACTTTGATGTAATAGGTGTTTTTATTTTAACCCCCTTTATATCTAAATTTGGTGAAGAAACAATAGAGATTTTAAAAAAACAATCCTCCGAATTAAATTTTAAACTCTGTGTAGTTCCAATTGATATTGATTACATAGAAATTATAAAAAATCCCGTTTTTGGATATGGAAAAAATCTAAATCCATGTATTGATTGTCATATTTATATGTTAAAAAAAGCAAAGGAAATTATGGAAAAAGAAAATGCTTCTTTTGTTTTTACAGGGGAAATTTTGGGACAAAGAGGGAAATCACAAACATTGCAGGCACTAAAAATAATAGAAGAAAAGTCATCTCTAAAAGGAAAATTATTAAGACCCCTTACTGCTTTGAATTTACCAGAGACAGAAATTGAAAAAAATGGGATTGTTGATAGAAATAAACTTTTAGGGATAAAAGGAAAAGAGAGAAAAATGCAATTAACTCTTGCAGAAATAAAAAATTTAAAATTTTTTTCTTCTCCTGCTGGTGGATGTTTATTGACTGATTCTCAATTCTGTAAAAGGTTATCTGATATTTTTAAATATAATGTGGATGCAGAAATTAATGACTACTATCTTTTGCAAGTTGGACATCATTTTAGAATTTCTCCAGAAACTAAACTTGTAATTTCAAGAAATAGAAAAGAAAGTGGGAAAATTTTAGAATTATTTAGCAATAAAGATATAATTATTCTTTCATCAGATGTCAATAAGGATATAATTGGAATAATAATTGGGGGTTTTTCAGAAATTTGTCTTAAAATTTTTGCTTCATATATTTCAAAGTCACCTGTTTCAATAATTATTGAGGAAAAAGGTAAAAAAGAAGAAAAAATAGTTCAACCAGAAGAAAAGTTTTTATATAAGGCATACTTAATTTAAGAATAAATAATGGCGGTGTAAAGTAAAAAGGACCCCCCTCATCCGAGCATTCTCCCCAACGGGGAGAAGGACGAAAATCCCCTCTCTAACTCCCCTTTATTAAAGGGGAGAATTAAAAATGGGAATGACGCATCAACTCTGTTTTGCTACTCTTTGCTTCTTTAGTCGGTTTTACAAAGAGGGGAAATATCCCCCCTCATCCTGCACCTTCTCCCTAACAGGGAGAAGGACGAAAATCCCCCTTTAAATCCCCCTTAATCCCCGTTGTGCCTATTGAAATACATTACGGCACCAACTCTGTGTGCTAAACTTTGCTACTTTTATCGGTTTACAAAGGGGGAAGTATTTGGGAGAACGCACCAAGTCTGAAAAACAAGGTAAGCAAATTTAGTCGGTTTATCAAAGGGGGAATGGGGATATTTATCTTAAACTCTGTACTTCTTACCTGGTGAATACTTAAAATTTAAGGAAGGGAAAATGGGAAGAGAAAGGTTTTACAGAAATATAATGAAAATAGATAATTTAAAGAAATTTGAAGTAAAAGTTAAAGAGACAGACCTTCTTATTTTTGCAGAAAAAGACATTAAAAAAGAAATTGAAGAGGAGGTAAAAAAACAAAGAAGAATTATAGAGACATATATAAAAAAGCATCCTGAATTTTATCTTTCCTTTTCTCCTGTTGATGTTGAAAATGATGAAGAAATAATAAAACTTATGTCAATTTCATCCAAATTAACAAAAACAGGACCAATGGCTTCTGTTGCAGGATGTATCTCAGAAGTTATCGGGAAGAAATTTTTATCAATTTCAAAAGAAATATTTATTGAAAATGGGGGGGATATTTTTATGAATTTAAAAAATGAGGTTAAAATTGGTATTTATGCAGGGAGTTCCCCTTTTTCAATGAAAATAGGTATAAAAATTAAAAAAGATGGTCCATATGGTATAGCAACATCAAGTGGAACAGTTGGACATTCTTTCAGTTATGGGGATGCAGATGCAGTAACTATAATTTCAAGTTCTGCCACTTTCGCTGATGGAGCAGCAACTTACTTTGGAAACCTTATAAAAGGTAAAATTGATAAAGAGGTAATTGAAAAAGAAATTGAAAATTTTCCATTTGTTGATGGAATTTTAATTATAAGAGGAAAGGAACTTTTTGTATGGGGAAATATGGAATTGGTAAAATTTTAAAAAAGAGAAGTACTTTTGGATGGCTTTTTTTTGTTGTAATTGCTATTTTTGGAAAGGGGAATTTAAAACAGATTTTAATTGGTTTTTTTATAGTGGTAATTGGAGAGTTTTTCAGAACTTTTGCCTCTGGAATTATAAAGAAAAACCAGGAAGTAGCAAAAGATGGTCCCTATAAATGGTGCAGACATCCTTTATATTTTGGAAGTTTTTTAATTTCAACAGGGCTTCTAATTTCATCTTTTAATATAGTTCCTCTTTATAATATAATTCCTCTTATTTATTTTTTAATTTTTTTCCCATTGTTTTATATACCAACGATGAAAAATGAAGAGAAATTTTTAAAAGAAAAATTTGGAGAAGAATATACTGTCTATTCAAAAAATGTTCCTGCTTTTTTCCCATTGTTTAAAAAAACAAAAAAAGAAAATTTTTCTTTCACACAAGTCAAAAAAAATTCTGAATATTACAACTGGATTGCTATTTTTCTTGTTTATTTGGTCCTTGTTTTGAAATTATTAATAATTTATTGATAGGAAATTATTATTTCAAGTTCTGTTATAATAAGGAACTAATATAATTTATTATTTTTCAATATATGCGTTGATTTTCCTTTTTTTTTATGTTAAAGTAAATAATGTTGACATTATTTTGGGAAATTTAGTAAAATAATTAGAATTAACTTTAAAAATAAAAAAGGATAATAATTATGGAAATTGAAATTCAGAATTTGTTAGAAGCGGGTGTTTATTTTGGACATCCATCAAGACAGTTTGACCCTCGTATAAAACCATACTTATATGGTAGAAGACAGGGAATATACATTATTGATATTGAAAAAACCATTGAAAAATTAAAAGAGGCAGGGGAATTTTTAAAAAAAGTCGCTGCAAATGGAGGAAAAATTTTATTGGTTGGGACAAAAAAACAGGCACAGACAATAATAAAGGAAATTGGGGAAAAATGTGAAATGCCTTATGTAAATTATAGATGGATTGGTGGTACTTTAACAAATTTTAATGAAATAAGAAAAAGAATTAACCGCCTAAAGGAAATTGAGGACTATGAAAAATCAGGAAAAATAAATCTCTACACAAAGAAAGAAGCACAACTACTAATGAAAGAAAAAGAGGATTTGTTAAAAAAGTTTGGTGGTATAAGAGATATGGAAAGTTTTCCTGATGCGATTGTTGTTGTTGATGTGAGAAGGGAAATAAATGCAATAAAAGAAGCAAAAAAAGCAAATATTCCAATAGTTGGTATTGTTGATACAAATGGCAATCCCGAAATAGTTGACTATCCTATTCCAGGAAACGACGATGGATTTAAATCAATCAATTTGTTACTCTCGGTTATTTCTGAATATATATTGGAAGGTAAAAAAGAAGGTGCATATGTAGTTGAAGAAAAGAATAAAGAATCAAAAGAAGATAATAAGGGAGAAAAAAGTACAAAAGAGGAGAAAAATGAAAGCTGATATAGATAAAATAAAGGAATTAAGAGAAAAAACTTCATTAAGCGTTATGGAGTGTAAAAATGCCCTTGAAAAAACAGGTGGTGATTTGGAAAAAGCACTGGAATATTTAAAAAAGAGGGGATTTGAAATGTCAGAAAAAAAAGAATCAAGAGAAACAAAAGAAGGACTTATTGGCTCTTATGTTCATATAAATGGAAAAGTTGGTACATTGGTAGAAGTAAATTGTGAAAGTGATTTTGTCAGTAGAAATGAAGAATTTAAAGAACTCGTAAAAAATATCTGCTTGCAGATAACAGCAACAGGCCCAAAATATATTGATAGGAATTCTGTTCCTGATGAAGAAAAAAATAAAATAAAAGATATAGTTAAAGAAGAATTTAAAGATAAAAAAGAAGAAATAATAGAAAAAATTATTGAAGGCAAATTAAATGATTTTTATAAAGAAAATGTTTTACTTGACCAGATTTATGTTAAAGATGAAAATATAACTGTGAACGAATATATAAAATCAAAAATTGCAAAATTAGGGGAAAATATAAAAGTAAAAAGGTTTTCAAGATTTGAAATTGGAGAATAAAATTTAAGAAAGGAGGAGAGTATGGAATTTGAAATTGGATATATGCTGGCATTAGTAATTGTTGGTCTTTCTTTTATTGGTTTTTTTCTTGCAATGATGATTAACGAGATTAATAAGAAGAAAGGAGTAGTAATTTTTATTCTATCACTCATACTTTTTGGATTTGGAATTTACTATTATTATGTTGTAGGCCAATGGCAAAAAATGAAAGGAGGTCCATCAGTTAACAAATTTAATTATTACTTAAATATTTATAGTCCTTCTCCTTCAATACTTCCTTATGAAAACAATTAAAATTTTCAAGTTATGGTTTTTCGTCTTTTTTAGTTTTATTTTTTATGTTTTTCCCCAAAATAATTTTTCTTATGATGAAGAATCTTCTGTTTATTTACTTGATTATGCCAAAGTTGAGGTTGATTCAAACTTTAAAAGCAAAACATTAATACATCAAAAAATAAAAATAATCGGACAAAAGGGAAAAAGATTTGCAGAGTTGAGAATACCCTATGATGCTGACCGACAAAAAGTAAAAATAATATCTGCACTTACAATTACTCCTGAAGGAAAAATTCTTAAAGCGACTAAAGAAAATATAAAAATTGTTACACCAGCAGAACTAACTGAATATACTGCTCTTTATCCAGGAGTAAAAACAATTTGTGTTAATCTTCCAGGAGTAGAAATAGGCAGTACAGTTGAATATAAATATGAAATATATACATCCAGACCACTTATAAATGGACATTTTTATGATGGATTTTACTTCCAGTCAGTAGAACCATTTCTAATTTCTAAATACGAACTTAAAATTCCCAAAAAAATAAAAATTTTTATATATGAAGAAGGGATTAAGTTAAAAGAAAAAAAAGAATCTTCTGCTTACACAACATATATCTGGGAAAATAATAATGCTAATCCAATTATAGAAGAACCATTTATGCCCCCACTTTATGAAATTGTTCCAAGGGTTTATATAACAACATTCAATTCCTGGGAAGAAATTGGCAAGTGGTATTACAATCTATCAAAAGATTGTTCAAAACCAGATGAAAACATTATAAAAAAAGTAAATGAATTGATTGAGGATAAAAAAACTGAAGAAGAAAAAATTTCTGCAATATATAACTTTGTCTGTCAGAAAATAAGGTATGTTGGAGTTGAACTTGGCCCATATGGTTTTAAACCGCATGATGCAAAAGATGTCTTTCACTTAAAATATGGTGATTGTAAAGATAAAGCCAATCTTATGAAAACAATGCTTGAAATTGCTGGAATAAAATCATATATCACCCTTGTAAATACCGATGGAAAAATAGAAAAAGATATTCCTTTCCCAGGACAGTTCAATCATGCAATAGTTGCAATAGAAAATAATAATAATTTTCTTTTTCTTGACCCTACATCTGAGGTTTATCGTTTTCCTCAAATACCTCCATCAGACCAGAATAAGTATGTTCTAATTTCCAAACCAGGATTACCTCTTGAAAAAACACCTCTTTTTGCTCCTGAAGAAAATTACATAAAAAGGAAAATAAATACAACCTTATATGAAAATGGAGATATGCTATCCAATGTAGAAATAGAAACAAATGGTTTATATGATGCTATTTTTAGAAGTAGTTTTATATATCTTAAAGATATTGAAAGACAAAGGGCGCTTTCTTCTGAACTAAATAGTATTCTCCCTGGAACTAATTTAATTTCATTTGAAATTGAGGGAATTGAAAATTTAGAAAAAAATGTTATAGAAAAATATTCATTTAAAACAAACTCATTTGCAACCGTAATAGCAGAACATAAAATAATTTTTACCCCTGGAATAATAGACACACTTAAAGATACTTCTATTGTCTCATTAGAAAAAAGAAATTTTCCATTAAGATTTGGTTATCTTTTTAAGAAAGAAGAAATTGTAGTTTATACACTTCCTGAAAATTTTAAAGTTGAGATTTTACCTTCTCCTATTGAAATTGATAATAACTTTGCTACTTTTAAATATGAAATAAAAGAAAATGATGGGAAAATTTATTATAGAAGAATTTTTGAAATTAAAAAGGATGAAATAACGATAGATGAATACAATGATTTTAGAAATTTTTATAGAACCGTATCAAAAATTGACCGCCTTCCAGTTATTCTTACAAAAATTGAATGATTCATTTTTACTTTCTTTAAATGGGTTTTTCATTTCCATCTTAAACGAACAAGATGAAAGAAACATAATTGAAAAAATTAACAAAAGTATTAATTTTTTCATTCTTCGTCTCCTCTATTTTTTTTGCTTAATGATGGTTTAAAAATAAGTTTTTCACCTTCTGGAATAATAATTTCCTCACCTGTTTTTAAATTTCTGCCAATTTTCCTTTTCCTTTTCTTAAAATAGAAAACACCAAATCTTCTTAATTCTACTCTTTCTTTTTCTTTAAATGCCTCTGAAACAACTGATAAAAATTCATCAACCACTCTCCTCACAAGATGCCTATTCAAGCCAGTTCTTTCTGCAATTTTTTCTATTATTTCTTTTTTGACCATTTTTTATCTCTATATTCTGTGGAGGACTGTCCTCCACAATATCACACCCGCTGGGATTGTTCTTGTTCATCACAATCCCTTACTTCGCTCCCTTCAACTTCCTCTTCAATGATGTCAATTATGCCGGAGGAGGGAGTTGGCGCCCTCGCATCCCACAACTGCTCGGGTCGGCCACCCGCTGGGATTGTTCTTATTCATCACAATCCCTTACTTCGCTCCCCTCAACTTCCTCTTCAATGATGTCAATTATGCCGGAGGAGGGAGTTGAACCCTCACGGAGTTTAAGCTCCACCGGATTTTGAGTCCGGCGCGTCTGCCAGTTCCACCACTCCGGCTGTACTCTTCTTTTACAGCTCTACTGACGACCTATATTCTTACAAAATTTCTCTGCTTGTCACAGTTGTGCTACAATTTTCTTCTTTTTTACTTCTTTTTCTATAATTGCTGTTTTTTTCTCGTTTGCTCAAATTTTTCACTCTCATCCGCACCAGCTCGGCGTAAGCAAATCATAGTGAAGTAT
>DAOOVW010000050.1 GCA_035370465.1 bacterium
TTATTATAAAACTGACTGGTCAGTCATAATGAATAAAAAAAAATTAATATTAACAGTAGCAGAAAAAATAATAAGTGAAAAGGGGTATTCAAATACAACAATTGAGGAAATTACAAAAAGAGCAAAAATCGGAAAAGGAACATTTTATAATTATTTTAAAAACAAAGAAGAACTTTTTTATTTAATAATTAAAGAAGGTCTTGATAATTTAGTAATTGAGATTAAGGACTCAATTGAAGACATTGATGATTTTTTTGAAAGGATAAAAATGGGAATAGAAATGTATTTAAAATATCATCAGAAACACTTTTATTTCTTTAAAATTTTGATTCAAGAAAAGCCATTTTTGAAAAATAAAAAATTTATAAATTTCTGGGAGGACTTTTTTGATAGATGGGATTTTATAAAAAAGGACTTAAAAAAACAGATAGAAAGAAATAAAATAGTAGATATTGAACCAGATGATATTCTTTATTCTCTGCTTGGAATCCTGCATGGGAATATTCATAAATGGCATATAAGTGGAAGAAAATATTGTCTTGTTGAAAAAAAAGATGCTATATTTAATGTGTTTATAAATGGAATAAGGAGGAAATAAAATGAGATACTTTTTAATTATGCTTTTGTGTTTTCCATGTTTTGTTTTTTCTGAGAACTTTTTTACTCTTCCAGATGCAATAAAAGTTGCAATTAACAATAATCTTGAAATAAAAATTTCAGAAGATAAAATAGAGCAGGCATATTATAAAAAAGAAGAAGTAAAAACATATTTTTTCCCAAAATTTACTTCATCGTTTGCCTATACATATTCAGGAGATAGTGAAAAATTTAGGACAGATGATAATTTATATAATCTTTCATTATCATTATCTCAACCAATTTATACTGGAAAAAGAATTAAAGAGACATATGAGATATCAAAAGAAAACCTTGATAATGCAAAATTGGAGTATAATGTTCAACTTCAGAATTTAATTTTTAATGTTAAAAAAGGGTATTTTTCTATATTACAGGCAAATAAATTTTTAAAAACAAGTGAGAGATATAAACAAATGTTAGAAAAACATATGGATGATGCAAAAAAATTATTTGAACAGGGACTTGTAACAAATCTTGATATTTTAAGAACAGAGGTCTCTGTAAAAAATGCAGAAACACAAATAATCCAGGCAGAAAATTTAATCAAAATTTCAAAATCAAATTTTAATTATATCTTGAATAATCCAATAGATAATGAATTTGAAGTTGAAGATGTACTTGAAATAAAAGGAGATAAAAGGGATTATGAATACTGGAAAACACTGGCATTAGAAAACAGACCTGAAATTAAGAGTATGGAAAAACTTTTATCAATTTATAATAGAGCAATAAATGTAGAAAGGAGTAATTTATATCCGCAGGTCTATCTTTTTTACAATTATAATACTGATAGAGGAATACAGGTATCTCCAAATAGTTGGAATCCAAACTGGAATACTGGAATTGCTCTTACTCTTGATATATGGAACTGGGGAGAAACAAAAGATAAAGTAAAGCAAGCAGAAAGTGAAAAAAAACAAGTAGAAAAACAACTTGAAATTACAAAAAAATCAATTGAATTAGAAGTTAAAAACTGTTATTTGAACTTACTTGCTAATGAAAAAAGTATTGAAGAGCGACTTAAACAAATGGAAACAGCAGAAGAAAACTTAAGAGTTGCAAACCTCCTGTACCAGGAAGGGATGGCAACAACAACAGAGGTAATTGAAGCAGCAACTTCTTTGACAGAAGCGACAAATAATTATTCTCAGGCATTATATGATTATCACATTTCTTTTGCTGAACTTGAAAAGGCAAGTGGGAAAGGAGTGGAATAATGAAAAAGAAAATTTTACTTATTTGTATTTTAATTCTTTTTGTTATTGGATTGGGTAATGCAATTGTAAAAAATATAAAGAAAAGAAGAGGTAATGAAGTAAAGGAAGAAGTAGTTAAAATTCCTGTTAAAGTAATGCAGGTAAAAAGAGGAGATGTCAGGGAAGTTGTTTCTGCTTCCGGGGATATTCAGCCATGGTCTCAGGTTACAGTTTTTTCAAAAGTTACAGGACAAGTAGAAAAATTATTTGTTGATAAAGGGTATTATGTTAAGAAAGGTGGACTAATTGCCCAGGTTGACTATAGAAATAATGCTTTAGCAGTAAAACAAATAGAAAATCAATTATCAGCAGCAAGAATAAATTATGAGAATTTAAAGAAGGATTATGAAAGAATGAAGGACTTATTTAACCAAAAAGTTATATCTGAAAAGAAATTGGATGATACAAGAACTGCATGTGAATCCGCCTATCACGAAGTTGAAAGTTTAGAAGCACAACTTGAACTTGCAAAAATAAAATTAGGAGATACAAGAATTACCTCTCCTATAAATGGTGTAGTAGCAGAAAAATTTATTGATGAAGGAGAAATTATAACTGAAGCATCCATGTCAAAAAGTGCTCCTATTGTAACTATCGTTGATATTGATACAGTAAAAATTGTTGTTAATGTTGGAGAAAAAAAAATAAGTAAAGTAAAAAAAGGTCAGTCAGTTGAAGTAAAAGTAGATGCTTATCCTGACAAATTGTTTATAGGTAAAGTTTATAATATTTCACCAATTACAGACCCACAAACAAGAACAACAGAAGTTGAAATTTCTGTTAAAAATCAAAATTATCTTTTAAAACCAGGGATGTTTGCAAGAACAAATATTATTATTACTTCTCATAAAAATGTTATAGTTATTCCTTTTGATGCAATCGTTGAAAGAGAAGGTAAAAAATGTGTTTTTGTTGTAGAGGGTAATTATGCAAAAATGAAAGAAATAGATACTGGATTACAGGAAGTAGACAAAATAGAAGTTACATCCGGATTGACAGAAAATGAAAATTTAATTATTGAAGGGCAAAATACAGTAAAAGATGGAATTGAAGTTATGTTGGTAGAGTAAGCAAAAGCGTAAAGTGTAAAGTGTAAATTAGGGGAGAATAAAAATGAGTATACCAGAAATAGGAGTTAAAAGGCCAGTTACTACTGCTATGATTTTTATAGGTATTCTTATACTTGGCGGTGTTTCTTTGACGCGTTTAGGTCTGGATTTATTACCTGATATTGAAATTCCTTCAATTATGGTTCTTACGACTTACGAAGGAGCAGGGCCTGAAGAAGTAGAAGAAAGAATTACTCGTGTTGCAGAAGAACAACTTGCAACTGTTGATAATCTTGATAAAATTGAGGCATTTTCACAAGAGGGTATGTCAGGTATTACATTAAGATTTAATTGGGGAACAAATTTAGACAATGCAGTCAATGATATAAGGGATAAACTTGACCTTGTTAAGCCAATGCTTCCTGATGAAGCAGATGACCCAATAATTTATAAATTCGATGTTTCTATGATGCCTATATTGGTATATGGAGTAAGTGCTGACCAAACATACCCACGACTTAAAAAACTTCTTGAAGATAATGTTTGTATTCCATTAGAAAGTGTTACAGGGGTTGCGAGTGCAGTTGTTCGAGGTGGACTTGAAAGGGCTATATTGGTTGAATTAGATGCTGAAAGATTGAAGGCATATAACATTTCTATAGCACAGGTGGAAAATGCCATAGTAGCAGCAAACTTATCTACACCAGGTGGACATATAAAAGAGGGTAAATTTGATTATATTGTCAGGGTCCCTGAAGAAATTAAAATAAAAGAAATAGAAGATGTTGCAATAGGTGTTTATAATGGAATTCCAATAAAAATTAAAGATATAGCAGAAGTTAAAGATAGTTTTAAAGAAATAACACAGGAAACACATGTAAATAGGCGGTCTGGAATGACTATAATGATTCAAAAAGAGTCAGATGCAAATACAGTAAATACATGCAGGGCTGTATTTAAAAAACTGGAAGCATTAAAAGAAACATTACCTTCTGATGTAAAATTTTCTCTTGTAAGTGATTCATCAGACCAGATTGTAAAATCAATAAATAATTTAAAAAATTCTCTTATAAGTGGTGGAATACTTGTTATACTTGTTATTTTTTTATTTTTGGGCAATATCCGTTCTTCACTTATTATTGCATGTGCTATCCCAATTTCTCTTATTATTACATTTGTTTTTTTGTATATGGCTGGTTATACAATAAATATTATTTCTCTATCTGCTTTAGCAATTGCTATAGGAATGGTAGTAGATGCATCAATTGTTGTTCATGAAAATATTCACCGTCATTTAGAAAATGGTGAAGAAGTCATAAATTCATGTATTGTTGGTGGTAATGAAGTAGCAGGTTCTATATCTGCTTCTGTTTTATGTATGGTAGCAATATTTTTGCCTATAATGTTCACAGGTGGTCTTACTGCTATTTTCTTTGGTCAACTTGCCTTTGTTTGTTCAGCAGCACTTATTGCTTCTCTATTTAATGCGCTTATGCTTATTCCAATGCTTTCATCTAAATTACTTTCTATACCACAAAAGGAAGATACAAATGGAAAGAAAAAAGGAATTTTGGATAAAATAACTTCTTTTGCTGAGGTATGGTTTAAAAAATTGGATAATGCTTATGGAGACCTATTAAGATGGTGTTTAAGGAATAGAAAAAAAGTTGTATTTGGTAGTGCAACTTTACTTTTTTTAAGTTTACTTCTTGTCAAATTTATTGGAACTGAATTTATTCCTGAAATGGATGAAGGAAGGGTAGCGTTTAAAATTACACTCCCGATAGGAACAAGATATGAAAAGACAGGAGAAATAACAAAAGGGGTAGAAGATATTATATATAAAAATGTCCCTGAAATTCAAACAGGTTTTTCTCGATGGGGTGAAGGTGGCGGAGGACTTTCTTCTCTATTGGGTGGAGAAGAAGGTTCTAATATAGGGAATGTAACTCTTAAACTTATTGACAAAGAAAAAAGAAATAGAACACCAAGACAAATTGCTTATGATATAAAGGATAAACTTAATGTTTTTCCTGATGCAGAAGTAAGATATAATCCTTCATCTATGTCTGCAATGATGTTTGGAGGAGCAAAACCGCTATCAGTAGAAGTGAGGGGATATGATTTTGACCAGGCAAGAACTTTATCTCATAAAGTAGAAGAGATATTGAAAAATACAAAAGGTGTAAGTGATGTAGAAATATCAAGAAAAGAAGGTAGACCAGAATTACAGGTTTTGATAGATAGAGAAAAGGCATCTACACTTGGGCTGAATGTTGCAACTATTTCTCATATGGTAGAGACATCTTTTAAAGGAAAGGTATCAACTTATTATAGAGAAAGTGGAGATGAGTATGATATTGAGGTAAAACTAAGAGAGGAAGATAGAACCAAAAAAGAGAATCTGGAAAATTTGTTTATTACACTTCCTTCTGGCAAAAAAATACATTTAACTGAAATAGCAGAAATAAGAGAAACGGCAGGTCCTTTAAAGATAGAAAGAAAGGGAAGAGAACGAATGGTAAGAGTAGAAGGAGAAATTTATGGAAGGGATTTAGGAAGTGTAGTAAATGAAATTAATGAAAAATTAGAAAAATTACAACTTCCACAGGGTTTTTCTTTTTATTTTGGTGGTGAATATGAAGAACAACAAAAAAGTTTTAGACAACTAACATTTGCTTTGATATTAGGGATAATTCTTGTATTTATGATTATGGCAGCACAATTTGAGTCCATTATTGACCCGTTTGTTATAATGTTTGCTATTCCATTTGCTCTTATTGGAGTTGTTTGGGCATTATTTTTATCAGGTAATACCATTTCTATTTTCTCTTTTATTGGTGTAATTATGATAGTAGGAATTGGCTTGGAAACAGGTATTGTTCTTATAAGTTTTATAAAGGATTTAAGAAAAGCAGGTGTTGAATTACATGAGGCAGTTGTACAGGCAGGGAAATTGCGACTGAGAGCAGTTCTTATGACAACTCTTACTACAATTTTTGGTCTTCTTCCTTTAGCATTATCAAAAGGTGAAGGTGCAGAAATGTGGGTTCCATTGGGTTGGTCTCTTATTGGCGGGCTTCTTGTATCCTTCCTTTTAACTCTATTCTTTGTCCCAATTCTTTATACTATTTATGAAGAAAAGATATTGCAAAGAGGTAAGAAAAAAGCATAATTCTTCATAGTATTGGAAATAAATAACTGGAATGTCCACAAAAATCTTCTCTATTTATTCAAACAAATTCGTTTCAAAATTAACTTTTTGTTAATAATTGTTGACAGATGTGTATTAAAAAGGAAAATAAAAGTATGAGAAAAAAAGAAATAATTGAAAAAGCAATTGAAAAAGTTGCTATGACAAATAATACTCAAATTATAAAAGAGCATGCATGGTCTTTTAATCCCTTTGTTGAAAGATATAGATATTTTGATAAATTTAATAGAGAATATAAAGGCAAAATTACCAAAAATGGGATTATTGTAAAAGTTGTTCCTGTAAGAATAGAAAAGAAACTTAACCTTACTGAAACATTAGAATTTATTGTAAAGGGAGATATTATATATAGAATTACTGATAAAAAAATTATCCTTGAATATGTCAGAGAATTTTTTTATGAGAGGGGATATTGTATATCCTTTCTTAATGAGAAAAAGGGGAAAATGCTGGTTAAAGGAAGAAATATAATAGGATTTTTTGAAAATCAACAATTTGGCGAAATTGAAATAGCAAAAAAAATAAATTTTTGGGAAGTAAAAATAAGAGATGAAAATAAAGAAAAACCATATTTTTGTTCACCTAATTTTCAATTTATTCTAAAATTAAAAAATGAAATAAAAGAAGGTGAGTCCCTTCTAATAAAATATGATGAAGAAGAAATAACATCAACTTCACTTTCACCTTTTGCAATTATAAAAAGGGCTATATATGGATTTAAAAGTCCAAATTTAAGGGCATTTTACTCAGAAGATGGCCTTTTTCCGGAAGTACAACATTTAATAAGATTAAGTGTCCTTGCAAATTTTTCAGCGGCAATTGTAAATGCAAGTATTTTTGTTAGAATTGCAGAACGTCTTAAAGGTAATACCTGGTATACTCTTGCTTCTGGACTTCTTGCTTTTGTCAGAGCGCCTGCTGAAATATATTATATGAAAAAGTCCCTTAAATTGAGTGAAAATCTCCCTTCAACAAAAGTTCAGCAAGTACTTGATTCAGAAAAATTTAAAAGAATTATTGAAAGTAAAGAAATAAGAACATGGAGAAATTTTGAAAGAGAACTTTTTGAGATTTTAAGAAAAAAAGGTATTTCAAATTTTTCAAATGAATATGGGAAAATAAAAAAAGATATAATGGGGTATGTTGAAAGAAATGAAAAGGAGAAAATACTTTCTGTTTTTGAAAAATTCCACTTAACTGATGATGAGAAAGAAAAAATTTCATCTTTTATTAAATTCCTTGTTCCAATATCTTTAAATGATTTTAAAAAGAAAGTAATGGAAGAAATAAAATATTTATGCGAAAACAAAGTTCTAAAAGAAGAAGCAGAAAAAGCGATAGAAGATTATATTGATATGATTTTTGTTTATAATCTTGAGAGATTTACATTTAATAAAAGTTATAAATTACTTTTGGATAAAATAAAACAAGAAGAAAGAACTCCAACAAATGAAGAAATAACATCTCTAATAAATGGATGTAAAAGAGGGATTTTACTATACAGGGTCTCTGACCTTTTTTTATTTTTTTCTCTTTATGCAATTGGGTATTTAGCAAGTTTTTATATTGGACTGCCTGATTTTGCAATTCCCATTTATTATATTTTTAATGGGATGACTGCAAATATTATTGTCGCTGCGCTTAACAGATATGAATCACAGATTAGTCTACAGGTTTTATATAGAGAACTTGATTCTGCTCCAACAATAACCAGTGCTGCGGATGCGTGGAATGAATATAATTCACATCTTATGAGGATATGGGCTATTTTTTCTTCTCTTGGACTTGGACTTGGTATTGCTGGAAAACTTCTGGCGGATAAAACAGGGAATTTTTCGAGATATTTCGTTGAAGGAATTGCCTTTTTTATGTATATACAGGCATTTAGAGAAAGATTATTTTATTATGAAAAACTTGAAAAAAGAAAGAAAAGAGGAGAAGAATAAAAACTTAAAAAAGAAATAAGATGTACCTTAAAACCCCATAGGTTAAAAAGTAATAACTATATTGGCAATAAAATATATTTTAAGGTATAATTAAGAAATGAATAATTACAGAACAGTTTGTTTAATGGGGCTTGATGAAATTCCACTGGATAATTTAAAGGAATTAGAAAATGAATTTTCCTGTCAGATACAAAGAACCAATACCATACCAGAAAAAGGTATTTTGCTCATATTGGATTTGGAAGCACTAAAAGAAAATGTCATTTCTGAAATTAAAAATAAAAATATTCCTTATATTGTTGTGTGTGAATGCGATGAAAAAGAAGTAAGGAGAGTTATAAATAGCGGTGCAATTGATTTTCTTACAAAAGATAAAGAGAAAAATTATATAAAAATTTTTCCCGATTATTTAAAGCATATTCTTTCTCAATTAGTAAAGCAGTTTTATGCAGAAAAACAGGTCTTTTCTAAATGGAGTGAATATGCACTATTTGGTATTTATGTTTTTGGTGAGGACCTAAAATTTAGATATGTCAATCCGGGATTTTTGAAAATGTTGGGATATACTGCTGATGAAATTTATAAAAAACACGATGCTTTAAGTATAATTTATCCAGAAGATAGAGAAATGACAAGAGAGAAAATTAGAGAACGATTTGAAGGAAGAGAAAAAATAGTTGAATATCCAAATAGATTTGTTCATAAGAATGGTGATGTGAAATGGGTTTATATAAAGGGTTTTGTAACAAAGCTTGATGGTGAAAAAGTTATAATAGGCACAGTTTCAGATATAACAGAAATAAAGAAATATCAAGAAGAACTTGAGAAAGAAAAGGCAGAACTTGAAGAAACACTTAGAGAAAGTATTTATGCAATTAACAAAATTTTTGAGGTAAGAGACCCATATACTTCTTCTCATCAAATAAGAGTTGCAGAAATTGCAGAAAAAGTTGCTAAGGAATTAAATTTTAATGAAAAAAGTTTAAAAGAAATCTTATGGGCAGGCCTTTTACATGATATCGGGAAAATTGCAATTCCTTCTGATATTCTTTCAAAACCATCAAAATTAAATGATATAGAATATTCTTTAATACGACTTCATCCTATAACTGGCTATAATATTTTAAAAGAAATACATCAAGTAGGGAAAATAGCAGAAATTGTATATCAACATCATGAACGGCTTGATGGAAGCGGATATCCGAGGGGATTGAAAAAAGATAATATAATTTTTGAGGCGAAATTACTCGCAACTATTGATGTAATTGAAGCAATGGGTTCCCATCGTCCTTATAGAGCAGCAAGAAAGGTAGAAGAGATATTAGAAGAATTAAATTCAGGGAGAGGGAAAAAATACGAACCAATAATCGTAGATAAAGTGATTGAATTGATGAAAAAAGGAGAAATAATTATTACTCCAAAGGAATAACATTTATTTCTTTCCTGCCGTTTTTTGTCAGTATAGATAATACCTCAAATTTGAAAGGAATTTTTATTTTATTTCTTTGTAAGTAATAAGTAGCAACTTTTTGTATATGGTTTATTTTTCTCTTATCAATTGCTTCTTCTGGATATCCAAAGAGAGTTGTATTCCTGGTTTTTACTTCTATAAAAACAATCTCTCCATTTTTCTTTGCAATTATGTCAATTTCACCAAACTTTGTTTTGAAATTTCTATTTAGGATTTTATATTTGTTTCTTTTTAAAAAATTTATTGCTTCTTCTTCTCCGCTTTTTCCTATTTCTATTTTATTCATTTATTTTTATTTCTTAAATAATACATTTTTGCTCTTGGGGCTAAACGATTTCTTTTTCTTGTTTTAATAACTTCTATTTTAACAACATTAGGAGAATACAGAGGAAAAACTTTTTCCACTCCCTCTCCATAAGAAATTTTTCTAACAGTAAATGTTTCTTGTGCACCACTACCTTTTCTTCCGATACATGTTCCTGTAAATATCTGTATTCTCTCTTTTTCTCCCTCTTTTATTTTATAATGTATAGAAATATCATCACCAGGCCAGAATTCAGGAATTTCTTTATTTTTTATTATTTCCTTTTCAATTTCTTCAATTTGTTTATTCATTTCTTCCTCCATATTTTTTATAAATATCAGGTCTTTTTTCTTTTGTTTTCTCAATTGCTTTTTCTTTTCTATATTTTTCTATTTTTTTGTGATTCCCTGATAATAAAATTTCTGGGACTTTCATACCTCTAAAATTTTCAGGTCTTGTATAGGCAGGCCAGTCAAAAATAGGATTATAGAAACTATCAGACACTGGAACTTCTTCTGGTAAGACACCCGGTAGTAATCTTATAACACTATCAACTATAACCATTGCAGGAATTTCCCCTCCTGTTAAAATATAATCACCAATTGAAATTTCATAATCACATATTTTTGTTACCCTTTCATCAACTCCCTCATAATGACCGCAGATTATTATAAGTGATTTCTCTTTGCTTAATTCTTTTGCCATTTCCTGGTTATATAATTTTCCCTGTGGTGTTGTTAAAATAACTTTTGCATCTTTATTTTCTTTTTTTAAAAATTCAACACCATCAAAAATTGGTTGACACATTAAAACCATCCCTTTTCCTCCACCATAAACTTTATCATCAACTTTTTTATGTTTATCTTTTGTAAATTTTCTTAAATCCAATACATTTATTTCAATAATTCCTTTCTCTTTTGCCCTTTTTATAATACTTACATCAAAATAAGTAAAAACATCAGGAAAAATTGTAAGGATATAAATTCTCATTTATCAACATTTGGAGGTATAAATATACCTTTTTTCTTGCAGAGTGATTTAACTGTTTGAGTTGGTATTGCCCCTTTTTCAAACCAGTAGGATATTCTTTCTTCTTTAATTTCAACAATTTCCGGGTCACCAAGAGGGTCATAATGACCAAGTATTTCTTTAACATCTCCTCTGCCATCTTTTTTTCTATCAACTGCAACAATCCTGAAAAATGCCTTATTCTTTTTCCCTGTTCTTACAAGGCGTATTCTTATAGCCATAATTAACTCCTTTTATATTTTTCT
>DAOOVW010000051.1 GCA_035370465.1 bacterium
GGCAGAGCACCGCCCTTTTAAGGCGGGGGTGGCAGGTTCGAGCCCTGCGCGGCCTATTAAAACAGGTAAAACATAGACAAAAAAAATAATTGGGGTAAAATATAAATATAATAAACGAATTAGATAAAAGAGAGAACACCTCCTCAGTACCCCCTTTAAGGGAGAGGTTCCAAAATTATACTGGGACCTCTCCCATTTTTTTTATATTATTTTTTTAAAATTCTAAAACTTCTGATAAAATATAAATTATGGAATTAATAAAAGATGTCCAGATTAAGAATTTAAAAGTCATTCCTGATGAAAGAGGAATATTAATAGAGATTTTAAGAAATGACGACGAAATTTTTGAAAAGTTTGGGCAGGTATATATAACAACTGCTTATCCAGGCGTTGTGAAAGCATGGCATTGTCACCAGTTTCAAAATGATAATTTAACTGTCATAAAAGGAATGGCAAAAATTGTCCTTTGTGATTTGAGAAAAGAAAGTCCAACTTATAAAAAAATTAATGAGTTTTTTGTTGGTATTTATAATCATATTTTAATTCATATTCCTGCTGGTATCTACCATGGGTTTAAGTGCATATCTGAAGAAGAATGTATCGTTTTAAATATCCCTACAAACACATATAATTATAAAAATCCAGATGAGTTACGACTCCCATTTGATACAGATAAAATTCCATATAACTGGGAAAGGAGGAATTATTAAGTGAAAGGGGTAATTCAAAAAAAATTAATATTAAAAAGAGGTGATGTAAAAAATGGGAATTAAATGTAGAGATTGTAATAAAAAAGCTGAAGTGAATATACAAAAAATTTGGATAAAATGGGATTATAATTATAAAGATGACTCATATTCGGATACATTTGAAGCATTGTTAGATGCCGAGGAACCTATAGGAGAAAACAATTTGCATTTTTGTAAAAAATGTTTTTATAAATGGATGTACTGGGAATAATGATAAACGATATATATTCTAATTCTTGCTGGATTATGTCCAGCAATAAAGAAAATTTCAAATATGCAATTGAGATATATAATAGAACTTGGGGTGTGCAAGATAAGTGGTTTCCACAGTGGAAGGCATTAGAGAGGGAAAATATAATATTTTTTTATATTTCAGATAATGTAAAAAAAATAATAGGATGTGGAAAAATTGAAAATAAATTCATACAAAGGGAACCTCTTTGGCCGGATGAAATCAGAGAAAATAAAGTAAAATATCCTCTTAGATTTACCTTCAAAGTAGATATTTTACTTTCCGAAAATGAGTGGAATAATAGAGGTATAGATATTATCAAGTTTATGAAGGAAAATTGGGGAAGAGGGAAATTTGCTGAATTACTGCGGGGTGGTGTAAATTTTATTCAACATAAAGAACTGATAAACTTTTTAATTAGAGAATTTAATAAAAAATTGAGTTATGAAATACTTTTTGACAAAATACCAATTCAATATGAAGAAGAAGTAATAGAAGAACAGGATTTGCATAAACAATTAATAGAATTAATAGTACAAATTGGAAATATGAATAATCTTTTGAGTCAAAAAGAATATAAAATTGATAATATGATATTAGATGTTGTTTGGAGAAGAATTGAAAAGGGTTCTCCTACATATGTATTTGAAGTTCAAGTAGGGGGAGATGTTTATCATGCTTTAAGTAAACTCAAGCATGCTTTTGATTTGTGGAATAGTAATGTTTTTCTTATAATCCACTCTAAAAGAGATGTTATTAAAGCAGACCAGTTATTAGGAGGTACTTTTCATGAGATAAAGGAGAGAGTTAAAATTATTAATTCAAAAGATATTAGAGAACTTTATAAGAGAAAAAAATCTTGGGTAGAGTTTGAAAAAAAATTGGGGATTTTGTAATATTTTTACGATGAATTTTATAAGAGAAACAAAAACACCTGAAAATGTAAAAAAAGTTGCTATTGTTGACGGAATTATCTGGTTTGCAAAGAAGGGGAAAATAAAAGAACAGATTGAAAATATTAAGGATGATGAACTTGTTTTTAGCGCTTTACTATTAGATGAATTTTTGAAAGGAGGAATTATTAAGTGAAAGGGGTTATTCTGGCTGGTGGGCTGGGTAAAAGGTTGTATCCTTTAACAAAAATTACTAATAAACATCTTCTTCCTGTCTATAATAAACCAATGATTTTTTATCCGATAGAAACACTTATTGATGCAGGAATAACAGATATTTTGATAGTTACAGGAGGAAATTTTGCCGGTGATTTTCTCCAACTTCTTGGAAATGGGAAAATTTTTGGACTTCCTAATTTGAACTATACTTATCAAGAAGGAGAGGGTGGTATTGCAGATGCCCTTTCTCTGGCTGAAAACTTCTCAAAAGATGATAAAATTGTTGTTATTCTTGGAGATAATATAATTGAAAAAAGTATAAAAGAACAGGTTGAAATTTTCAAAAAGCAAAAAAAGGGAGCAAGAATTTTGTTAAAGAAAGTTGAAAACCCGGAAAGATTTGGCGTCGTGGAGTTCAATAAAAAAGGAAAAATAAAAAGAATAATAGAAAAACCAGAAAAAGCGCCTACTGATTATGTTGTTACTGGAATTTATATGTATGATAGATATGTTTTTGAAATTATAAAGACACTTAAGCCATCAAAAAGGGGAGAACTTGAAATAACTGATGTTAACAATAGATACTTAAAAAATGGAGAACTTACATATGGAATTATTGATGGTTGGTGGACAGATGCAGGAACTTTTGATTCCCTTCTAAAAGCAAATAATCTTGTTGCGAAAAAAACAAAGAAAAGAAAATGAAAATAGTAATTACAGGTGGGTGTGGATTTATTGGTTCAAACTTTATAAGGTATATAATTAAAAAATATCCTGAATACGAAATTTTAAATATTGATAAACTTACTTATGCAGGAAATCCTGAGAATTTAGGAGATATTGAAAATAATAAAAATTATAAATTTCTAAAGAAAGATATATGTGATAAAAGTATTATTGATGATATATCCGCAGGATCCTTTGGAAAAAATTATGATGTAATAATAAACTTTGCAGCAGAAAGCCATGTTGATAGGTCAATAGGTAATCCAGAAAAATTTCTGAAAACAGATATTTTCGGGACTTTTAATTTACTTGAAATTGTAAGAAAATTAAATTTTAAAAGATTTATTCAAATCTCTACTGATGAAGTTTATGGAAGTATTCAAAAAGGGAGTTTTGATGAGTCAGCCCCTCTAAATCCTTCTAACCCATATTCTGCAAGTAAAGGGAGTGCTGACCTTTTAGTTCTTTCATATTTTAAGACATATAAAAGTCCTGTAGTTATTATAAGGAGTACAAACAATTATGGTCCATATCAATATCCAGAAAAATTTATTCCACTTTTTATAATAAATGCAATAAGAAATAAAAAACTTCCACTTTATGGAGATGGACGGAATGTCAGAGATTATCTTTTTGTTCTTGATAACTGTAAAGGAATAGATATTGTTTTACATAAAGGGAAAGAAGGAGAGATTTATAATATATCTGCTGGTAATGAAAAAGAAAATATATATGTTGCTAATAAAATACTTGAATATTTAGGGAAAGATGAATCTCTAATTGAATTTGTTAAAGATAGACCTGGACATGATAAAAGATATTCAATAAATAGTGATAAAATAAGAAAATTGGGCTGGAAAGATGAAGTTTCTTTTGAAGATGGACTGAAAAGAACTGTTGAGTGGTATAAGGAAAATGTTGAGTGGTGGAAAAAAATACTTAATAGGCAGAGTTATAAAAATTATTATAAAAAACAGTACAGAAAATGAAAATTTTAATTACAGGGGGAAAAGGACTTGTTGGTAGTTATCTCACAAAAATTCTATCAGAAAAATATAATGTTATAAGTACTGGAAGAGAAGAAGTTGATATTGTAAATTATGATAAGTCATTGGATTTTATTAAAAATATAAAACCAGAAGTTATTATACATTGTGCTGCTTTTTCTAATGTAGATGGGTGTGAAGTAGAACAGGAGAAAGCATATAAAGTTAATTCTATCGGGACATTAAATATATCAAAAATTTGTCAAGAGGTAAAAAGCAAACTTATATATATAAGTACTGATTTTGTTTTTAATGGAGAGAAGAAAAAACCATATTCTGAAATAGATATTCCAGAACCAATAAATCATTATGGGAAAACAAAACTTATTGGAGAATATTATGTTTCTCATCTCTTAAATGATTTTGTAATAGTGAGGTCTTCAAGAATCTTTGGCAAAAGTGGAAAAAATTTTGGTTCAAAATTACCAACTCTCTTAAAAAATGACCAGAAAGTCAAACTTACAACTGATATAATAAACTCCCCAACTTATGCATTTGAACTCGCAAAAGCAATAGAGTTTTTAATTAAACAAAATTATAAAGGAATAATAAATATTTGTAATGAAGGAGAATGTAGTTGGTATGAATTTGGGAAAGAAGTTATTAAAATTTTAAAAAAGAAAGAAAGAAGGATAGAAAAAATAAAATTTTCACAATTTGAATATAAAGCAAAAAGACCGAAATATTCTACATTGGATGTATCTTTATTGAAAACATTGGGTTATTATCCTGTTTCCTGGCAGTTGTCTCTAAGAAAATTTTTATCCGACCAGTTTTAGTTATCTTGACAGACACACTTTTATCAGTATAATCTTAATTTAAGTTATATTTTGAATTTGCCCCCATCGACTAGCGGTTAGGTCACCACTCTTTCAAGGTGGTAGCGCCGGTTCGAGTCCGGCTGGGGGCGTTTTTAAAATTTATTTAAAACATTTCCTTAAAATCAAAATTTTCTTCATCATAAGAAATCTCACTTCTATCAATAACTTTTGTTTAAATTACTCTATAAAGATGTAAAATATCAACCCCTATTGTTTTTATAAATTCCATCGCTTCTTTTCTGCTTTCAAACAAAAATTCATATCTTTCCTTAAAAGGTATTTTTTTTATTTCACTTTCTGGGAGTTCTCTTATAGATGCATACATTATATAACCAAAGTAAGGATTTCTTATGAGTTTTATCTCTTCAATAATCTGTTCTCCTGGGCTTATTCCAATAGTTAATGTTTCTTCTGGAGATAAACAGAAATATTCATTTGGTCTCATCCTATATCTTTTTACTTCTTTTTCCATATAAAAATTTTAAAATAATTCTTTCAATGAAGTCAAATTTAATTTTTATATTTACACTTTTTTAATTTTTTCGTATAATAGAAAAACAATGAAAAATCTTAATGCACTTAAAGAATTTAAAGGTATAGCAAATCTTGCGGGCCCTCTTATGCTTATTGAAGGAGTTGAAGGAGCGGGATATGGCGAACTTGTAGAAGTACTTACTCCAGATGGAATGCGGCTTGGAAGAATTCTTGAAATAGAACAGGATAAAGCACTTATTCAGGTTTTTGAAGGAACAAGAGGTATTAGTCCTGATAGAGCAAAAGTAAGATTTACAGGAAAAGGGATTGAATTAGGGGTTTCTCCCGATATTTTAGGAAGAGTTTTTACAGGGATGGGCAAGGTAAGAGATGGAGGACCTGAAATTATTCCGGAAAAATATCTTAATATAAACGGAGAACCAATAAATCCAACAAGAAGAGATTATCCTTCGGAATTTATCCAAACAGGAATATCAGCAATAGATGGGCTAAATAGTTTAGTTAGAGGGCAGAAACTTCCTATTTTTTCTGGTTCAGGGCTGCCTCATAATCTTTTAGCAACTCAAATTGTCAAACAGGCAAAAATTATATCAAAAGAAGAGACAAAATTTGCAATTGTATTTGTTGCAATGGGAATAACTTTTGAAGAGGCAGAATTTTTCCTCAAAGAATTTAGAGATGCAGGTGCAATTGAAAGGACTGTTACATTTATAAATCTTGCAGATGAACCAGCAATTGAAAGGACCGCTACTCCAAAAGTTGCTTTAACAGCAGCAGAATATCTTGCTTTTGAAAATGATATGCATGTAGTTGTAATACTAACTGATATGACAAATTATGCAGAGGCATTAAGAGAAATTTCAGCAGCAAGAAATGAAATTCCAGGAAGAAGAGGATACCCGTCTTATTTATATACAGACCTTTCAACTATTTATGAAAGAGCAGGTAGAATAAAAGGCAAGAAAGGTTCTATTACACAGATACCAATTTTAACGATGCCAGAAGATGATAAAACACATCCTATCCCTGACCTTACTGGTTATATTACAGAAGGGCAGATTATTCTTTCAAGACAACTTCATCTTAAAGGTATTTACCCCCCGATTGATGTTCTAACTTCACTTTCAAGATTAAGAGATAAAGGAATTGGGGTAAATAAAGAAACAGGGGAAATTCACACAAGGCAAGACCATCCGGCAATTGCCAGTCAGTTATTTGCTTCTTATGCAAGAGGTAAGGAAGCAGAAGAACTTGCAATGGTTCTTGGGGAGGCATCTTTAACAGAAGAAGATATTGCACATCTTAATTTTGCAAAGGAATTTGAGGAGAAATTTCTTTCACAGGGAATTGATGAAAATAGGACTATTCAACAAACACTTGATATTGGGTGGCAATTATTGAGAACCTTGCCTATGGATACAATAAAGAGAATACCACCTGAAATAATGGAGAAATACTGGAAAAATGAAAATAAAAGTAAATCCAACGAGAATGGAGTTATTGAAACTGAAAAGAAGAGTACAGGTAGCAAAGAGAGGACATAAACTTCTAAAAGATAAAGAAGAACAACTTCTTATTGAATTTAGAAAACTTTTAGATGAGATAAAAGATAAAAGAAAAAAAGTTGAAGAAGAATTATATCAGTATTATTTAAAAGTAGTTGAATTAAAAGGAATAACTCAAAAGAAGAAATGGGAGAATTTAATTTCCTCTCCATTTATAAAAACAGAAGTTAAGGTTATTAAAAAAAGGATTTTCAATATTCCTGTCAAAGAGATTAATTTTGAAGTCAAAGAAACCCTAACTGACTATTTTTCTTCTCCTTATTATCAATTTTTAATTGAAAAAGGGACAGAAGTTATAAATCGCCTATTTTATCTTTATCATTTAGAAAATAAACTTATAAGTTTTACAGAAGAAATAGAAAGAACAAGAAGAAGAGTAAATGCATTAGAATATGTTCTAATTCCTGGTATAGAAGAAGCAATAAAATTTATAAAGTTTAAATTGGAAGAAAATGAAAGGGCGAACCTGACAAAATTAAAACATCTCCAACTTATTGAATTGAGACATACAAAATCCACTTGAATAGAGAATTAGCCAAAATAAAAGGTAGGAATTAGATTTGTTTTTACTTGAATTTTAAGAGTTTAAAAATCTGTTGTGCCTTAATTTTCAATAATTTTTTTCCCTCTTTCATTGCTTCATCATGACTTAAAAACCCTGGCAGAATACTCATAACAATTATATTTTCTTCATTTATTTTCTTATATATATTTCTTTCAACTGTCCCTGCTAAAATAATTACTGGAACTTTATATTTTTTACAATATTCAATAACCACACCAACAACTTTTCCAAAAAATGACTGTTTATCAAATTTCCCTTCACCTGTTATAACAAAATCACAATTTTTTATTTTTTCTTTAAAATTTCCTTTTTTTAATATTAACTCAATCCCTGACTCTATTTTTGAATTGAAAATTGAAATAAATCCGGATGCAAACCCACCTGCTGCTCCTGCCCCTTTAATTCTGCTTACATCTTTACCTGTAAATTTTTTTAAAACAAAAGAAAAATTTCTTAATCCATCATCAAGAATTTTTACTTCTTTGCTATTTGCTCCTTTTTGCCATGCATAAATATAAGAAGCACCATTTTTCCCATATAGAGGGTTTTTTACATCTGTTAAAATTGTAAATTTAATATTAAAAATTCTTTTATCAACAGAAGAAATGTCAGTCCCTCTAATTTTAACTAAATCCTTCCCTTTGCCAGGAAAAATTGTTTTTCCTTTTTCATCAAAGAACTTTACTCCAATAGCACTTAAAGCACCAATACCTGCATCATTTGTTGCACTTCCACCAACAAATATACTTATATTTTCACACCCATCTTCAATCGCTCTTAAAATTACTTCTCCAACTCCATAAGTTGTTGTTTCTAATGGGTTTCTCTCTTCTTCTTTTAAAAAAGTTAGTCCTGCCTCTTTTGCAAGTTCAATATAAACTGCCTTGCCTTTTTTTAGATATTTTGTCTTAATTTTTCTACCAAGTGGGTCAGAACTTTCTATAAAAACAAATTTTCCTTTAATAAACTTATTTAAAACTTCAATACTGCCTTCTCCACCATCTGCAAGTGGAAAAAGTATTGGAGTACTTTCCGGAAAATACTTTTTAAAAACATTTTTTATTATTTTGCTTCCTTCTAAACTTGTAAAACATCCTTTAAAACTATCAGGACAAATAAGTAATTTCATTTGAATTCAATTAACTTGTATGAAATACTGCCAAGCCCAATTTCTTCACCATATTCAAGTTGATAATTATAAGGAGGTCTTATGCCTTCAAAAACATCTTTGCCATTTACCTTTTTAATAATATCAACACTTGCTCTATCAATTGCAACAGGGTCTTTTGAAACAAGTACTCCAATATCAGGAGATAAAAATTTTCCTGGATTAGAAGCACAATCACATTCAATAGCAATTTTAGTTAAAAAATTTATAGCAAAAAATTTATTCTCTGCATACTGACTTATAACACCTGATGCATATTCTACTATTTTTTCTTGAAATTGAGCAGGAGTAACACTTGACCATGGGATATTTATTGCTTCTTTTGGACAGGTATGGATACAACTTCCACATCCAATACATTTTTTCTTATTTATACTCGCTTTTTTATTTTTGAGTTCAATTGCTTCAACTGGGCACTCTTTTACACATTTTCCACAACCTATGCACTTTGAAATATTAATTTGAGGAGTTATATTTGAATGCATTGCATATTTCCCTTTTCTTGATGCACATCCCATACCTACATTTTTTATTGTTCCTCCAATCGCTGCAAGTATATGCCCTTTAAAATGAGTTAGAGCAATCATTCCACTTACTTCACTATATTCTTTCGCTATATAAATATTTTTAAAATGTTTTCCATTTATTTCTAAAACAACTTCGTCTTTGCCACTACTTCCACCTGCAATTACAACTGGAACTCCTAAATTGTGATAGTTATGTAATTTAACTATTTTTATATGACTTATTGTATTTTCTCTTTCTCCTCTATATAAAACATTTGTATCTGTGAAAAAAGCAAAACATTTTCTTTCTTCCAAAACCCTTAAAATTTCTTTTGAATATTCTGCTGGTATATGATTATTATGTCTTGAATTTCCAAAATGTATTTTAAGAGCAATAGTGTCTTTTTCTCCAATTGAATCAAAAACACCTGTCCACTTAATAAAATCGTACAAAACACTTATTTTTTCAATAGGCAAAAAATAAACACTACTTTTCACTTTCCATCCCTTTTATTATGTTTTTTATTTTTTCTATATCCATTTTTTTTAAAATAATATCACTTTTTTTAAGTTTATCATATTGTTGAGTTGTCTCAATGCCAACACAAAAAATACCGGCCCTTTTTGCTGATTCTATGCCAACTTCTGAGTCCTCAAAAACAATAACTTCATTTTTTTTCAATTTAAGCAATTCTAATGTTTTTATATATATCTCCGGTTCTGGTTTTGCTTCTTTGATACCTTCTCTTGCTACAATAACATCAAAAAAATCTTTTATTCCTCCATATTTTAAAACATTTTTTACAAAAACCATTTTTGAGTTTGATGCTGCTGCAATTTTAAATTTTTTTTCTTTCAAAAAATTTAGTATTTTAATAACACCATCAATAACATTAACTCCATTACTTATAATTTCTAAAAAATATTTTTCTTTTTCTTTACATAATCTACCAATATCTAAATTCTCTGGTATTTTCTTTTGATTTTTTAATTGTATAAGAAATTCTTTATCTGCAATTCCAATTCCCTTTTCATAGTCATCTTTACTTAAAGTTATTCCTTTGGGACAAAAAACATTTTCCCATGCTTCAACATGTATTTTTTCTGTATCAACAAGTACCCCATCTACATCAAAAATTATTCCTTTTATCATCTTTTTATAATGGTGAAGTGAACATTTTCATTTTATATTTTTACCCTTCAAGAGTTCACTTTTCAATACTGTCTTATCAAATGAAAATTCATTCCATCATATAGCTTATATTTCTCTTTTTCCTTTGCTGCCTTGACTATTTAGAAATTACTTATAAAATTTCTAAATACAAAGGGAAAATGAAAATAAAAAAAGACGAAATAAAAACATATTTTTACAAAAGTAGGGGTCCTGGTGGTCAGAGAAAAAATAAGAAAGAAACAGCAGTTAAAATTGTTCATATTCCAACAGGAATTATTGTAAGAGGTACTGAATCCAGGTCTCAAATTGAAAATAGAAAATTAGCACTCAAAAGATTAGAAGAGAAACTTGAAAAATTAAATAAAAAACCGAAAAAAAGAATTCCTACAAAGAAAAGCGAAAAAGTTAAACAGAAACAAATTGAAGAAAAAAGAAAAAAAAGTGAAAAGAAAAAATTAAGAAAACATATCAATCCATACGAAATATAAAACTATATATTAAGGAGTTTTATAGCATTTTCTCTTGCAACTTTATTGAAAACAATTTCT
>DAOOVW010000052.1:0-6920 GCA_035370465.1 bacterium
TCAAAAATTTTATAGTTATTATATATTTAGATGACAAAATTTTTGAAAAGTTTACTTTTGAATATTTTATTGTTAGTTATTATTTCAATTCAATCCATCTTTCCTCTTTTATTGACCTATTAACTGCTTCAAGAACTTCCTGGCATTTTATTCCATCATAAAAGTTTGGAGATGGATTTTCACCTTTTTCAATTGAATTGAATATATCTGCAACCATATTTATAAATGATTCTCCATATCCAATAATATGCCCTGCGGGCCACCAGTTAGCAGAATAAGGATGGGATGGTTCTGTGGCAATTATTGTTCTAAAACCAGAAGCATAGTCAGGGTCATCTGTACTATAATATTGCAACTCATTAAGACGCTCTAAATTAAATATAATGCTTCCTTTACTCCCATTTATTTCAAATCTTTGATAGTTTTTTCTTCCTGCTGCAAATCTCGTTGCTTCAAAAGAACCAATTACTCCATTTTTAAACTTTGCAAGAAAAATTGTTGCATCATCAACATCTACAATTCCTTTTTCTTTACTTTTTTCTTTATCTTTAAGCCCTGTTTCTAATTTTTCTGTTTCTTCTAATAGTGGTCTTTGTTTTATAAATGTTTTATTCATACCAATAACCTGGTCAAATTCACCAACTAAATATCTTGCCATATCAATTAAGTGTGCATTTAAATCCCCATGTGCACCACTTCCTGCAATTTCTTTTTGAAGTCGCCATACAAGAGGAAATTCAGGGTCAATAATCCAGTCCTGAAGATAAACAGCCCTTATGTGATAAATTTTTCCTAATTTTCCTTCATCTATCAGTTTTTTTGCCAGCCCAATAGCAGGTAATTTTCTGTAATTAAAACAAATTGCATGTTTAACTCCATATTTTTCAGCAACTTCAACCATTTTATATGCATCCTCAATTCTGGATGCTAATGGTTTTTCACAAAATATAATTTTCCCATTTTTTGCTGCTTCAATTGCTATTTCTTTATGTGCATTTGGTGGCGTCGTTATATCGATCATATCAATATCATCTCTCGTAACAACTTTTCTCCAGTCCGTCTCGTATTCTTCCCATCCAAATCTATCTTTTGCAATAGATAATGGTTTTTTACTCCTTCCACAAATTACTTTCATAATAGGTCTAATAGAAAGTTGGAAAAAAAGTCCAACATCTTTATAAGCATGAGAGTGGGCTTTCCCCATAAATTTATATCCAATAAGTCCAATTTTAATCTCTTTCATTTTTCCCCTCCCCTTTTTTTGTTTCTTTTTTAACAACAAATCCGCTTTTTTCTTTAACCTTATTTTCTATTTCATCATAAAGTTTCTGGTTTGTTTTTAAAATTTTTATCATATTATCTACACCTTGCTCTAATGTCTTCCCATCATAATAAAAATAACTTCCTTTTTTCTCCAATATCCCAAAACTAATGGCTGCATCAATTAAAGATGCTTCTTTGCTTATTCCTTCTCCATAATAAAAATCTAAAATAACTTCTTTAAATGGTGGAGCAACTTTATTTTTTACAACTTTTACTTTTACCCGGTTTCCTATAAGGTCCTCACCTCTTTTAATACTTTCAATTCTTCTTAATTCAAGACGGACTGAAGCATAGAATTTTAAAGCCCTTCCTCCAGGTGTTGTTTCTGGATTTCCAAAAAAAACACCTATTTTTTCTCTTACTTGATTTATAAAAATTGTTGATGTATTTGATTTGCTTATATAACCAGTCAATTTTCTTAATGCCTGAGACATTAACCTTGCCTGTAATCCCATAACACTATCTCCCATCTCTCCTTCTAATTCTGCTTTTGGGACAAGAGCAGCAACTGAATCAATGACAATAACATCAATTGCATTACTTCTTATAAGTGCTTCTGCTATTTCCAATGCCTGTTCACCTGAGTCAGGTTGACTGACAAGCATATCTTCAATTTTCAAACCCAATTTTTTTGCATAATTTGGGTCCAAGGCATGTTCAACATCAATAAAAGCAACCTGCCCCCCTGCTTTTTGTGCCTGTGCTAATACACTTAAAGCAAGAGTGGTTTTTCCAGAAGATTCCTGTCCAAAAATTTCTGTTACCCTTCCTCTTGGAATACCACCAACACCAAGTGCAATATCTAAGGAAATTGCTCCTGTTGGTATTACAGGAACTTCAATATGCGTTTTTTCTCCTAATTTCATTATTGAACCTTTTCCAAATTCTTTTTCTATCTGAGATATTGTAAGTTCAAGTGCTTTTTCCTTTTCCATTTTTTTATCCTCCAAGTTTATAGGTCTCTAAATCCTCATAAATTGGACCACTTTTTGTTAATTTACTATTTATAAGAGAAAAGTTTTCAACTTTAAAACTACTTATGACCATATTATACTTTTCTTTTAATTTTTCAATAAATCCTAAATCGGGTGTGGACTTAAATCTTGCTATTGTAATATGTTCTGTAAATCTATTTTCTTCTTTATATCCAATAGTTACAAGTTGCCTCTCAATTTCTGAATTTAACTTTTTAAGTTTCCCATGACTTTCAACTCCAATCCATAAGACCCTGATTTTTTTATCATCTGGAAAACTTCCTATTTTCCCTATTGAGACATCAAAGGAACTAAATTTCTTTTTAACTTCGTTTAATTTCTCATCAATATTTCCAACATCTTTTTCGCCTACTTCTCCAAGAAACTTTAATGTAATATGCAAATTTTCAGGTGATACAACTTTAACTTCTCTAACTTTTTTCCTTAAAGATGCTTCAATTTTTCTTATTTCTTCTTTTAAATTATCAGGTAATTTTATTCCAACAAATAGTCGCATTTTAATAAAATATCTAATAAATTTTCCCCTCACCTCCATCCTCTCCCCTTAGGGGAGAGGAAAGATGGGATATTTGACTGGTATTTATTTACCTTTTAGCCAGGGCATCATACTTCTCATTTTTGCCCCCACTTTCTCAATTAAATGTTCTCTTGCCTCTTCTTTTAGTGAATTATAAACAGGTCTACCTGCTTGATTTTCAAGTATCCATTCCAGAGCAAATTTACCTGTCTGTATTTCTTTTAAAATATCTTTCATCTCTTCTCTAACACACTCATTTATAACTCTTGGACCCCTTGTCATATCACCATATTCAGCAGTATCACTCACAACATCTCTCATTCCCTGAATTCCTCTTGTATTTATTAAATCAACAATTAGTTTCAATTCGTGACATGTTTCATAATATGCAACTTCTGGTTGATATCCACTTTCAACAAGTATTTCAAAAGCATCTTTTATAAGTTGAGTTACTCCACCACAAAGAACAACCTGCTCACCAAAAAGGTCTGTTTCTGTTTCTTCTTTAAATGTTGTTTCAACTACTCCACATCTTGTTCCTCCTAAACCCTTTGCATATGCAAGTGCAATTTTAAGGGCATTTCCAGTTGGATTTTGATAAACAGCCACTAAACATGGAACTCCCTGACCTTGAGCAAACTGTTCCCTAACAAGGTCTCCAGGACCTTTTGGCGCGACCATAAAAACATCTATATCTTCTGGTGGGACAATTTGATTAAAACGTATTGAAAAACCATGTGCAAACCCCATTGCCTGCCCTTTTTTTAAATTTGGATGAATAAAATTTTTATAAACAGTTGGCTGTGCATTATCCTGAACAAGCATCATAAAAACATCACATGTTTTAACAACTTCTGCTGCATCAACTACTTTAAAATCATCATTTACTGCCTTTTTATAGGCAGGGGTTCCTTCTAACTCAGAAACAACAACATCAACCCCGCTATCTCTTAAATTTAGAGCATGTGCCCTTCCCTGACTACCATATCCTATAATTCCAACCTTTTTACCACTAAAAACACCTAAATCAGCATCTTTCTCATAATAAATCTTTGCCATTTCTTCCTCCTTTTTTACTTTTTTTCAATAGTTTCTCTTGATATCGCAATTTTACCTGTTCTGATAAACTCTTTAAAACCAAATGGTTTAAGAAGGTCAACCAGAGCATCTAATTTTGAAGTATCTCCTACCGCTTCAATAGTTAGTGTTTTCTTTCCTACACTTATTATTTTTGCTCTAAAAATTTGGACAAGTTGCAAAACCTCCTGCCTCTCATTAAAATTGTTAATTGATAACTTAATAAGAGCAAGCTCTCTCTCAATAAAATCCTGTTCTGTTAGGTCCTGAACTTTTATAACATCTATGAGTTTATTTAATTGTTTATATATCTGTTCAAGTATTTTTTCATCCCCCCTAACAACAATTATCATTCTTGAAACAGTTGGGTCATCTGTCTCTGCAACTGAGAGGGAATCAATATTATAACCCCTTGCAGAAAAAAGTCCTGCAATTTTTGACAGAACTCCAAATTTATTTTCAACAGTTACTGAAATAATATGCGGTTTTATGCCGTTATTATTCATTTTTTCTCCCTTATGCTATTCCTTCAAGCATCTGGTCCAATGAAGCACCTGCAGGTACCATTGGAAAAACATTTTCTTCTGGTTCAATTCTACAATCAAGCATAACGACTTTTTCTTTCTCCTCCAAAACCTTATCTATTACTTTATCAAATTCCTCTTTTGTTTTTACTCTATATCCAATTGCCCCATAACTTTCTGCTAATTTAACAAAATCAGGCTGACCATTTGCAATACAGGTAAAAGCATATTTTCTATTATAAAACAATTGTTGCCATTGTCTCACCATTCCTAAATACCCATTGTTAAGAATAATAATTTTTACAGGAATTTTATTTGAAACTGCTGTTGCAAGTTCCTGAATATTCATCTGTATACTTCCATCCCCTGCAATATCAATAACAATTTCATATGGATTTGCGACTTTTGCACCAATTGCAGCAGGAAAACCAAATCCCATTGTTCCAAGTCCACCTGATGTAATAAAAGTTCTTGGCTTTTTAAATCTATAAAATTGTGCTGTCCACATTTGATTTTGTCCAACTTCTGTTGCAATTATTGCCTCTCCTTTTGTAATCTCTGATATTTTTTCTATTACATATTGTGGTTTAAATCCATTGTTATCATATTTAAGAGGGTTCTCATTTTTCCATTTTTTGACTTTCTCCTGCCATTGTTCAATATCCAATTTTTTTGCCTCTTCTAATAATTTTTTTAAAACATTTTTTGCATCACCAACTATTGGAACATCTACTTCAACATTTTTACTTATTGCAGCTGGGTCAATATCAATGTGAATAATTTTTGCTTTTGGAGCAAAATTCTCTATTTTCCCTGTCACTCTGTCATCAAACCTGCATCCAATAGAAATAATTAAATCACTTTCAACAATTGCATAATTTGCATATTTTGTTCCATGCATACCAGGCATACCCAATGAAAGAGGATGCCTTACATCCATACAACCAAGACCCATAAGAGTAAAGGCAACTGGAATCCCTGTTTTTTCAACAAATTCATTCAATTCACTACTTGCGTTAGAACTTATAATTCCTCCACCTGCTATTATTACTGGTTTTTTTGAACTTTCAATTAACTCCCATGCTTTCTCAATTTGTTTTGGATGTCCTTCATAAACGGGCTTATAACTTCTCATTTCAATTTTTGATGGATAATTGAATTTTCCTTCCATACTCTGTATATTAGCAGGAAAATCAATTAAAACAGGTCCAGGTCTACCTGTTGTTGCAATATAAAATGCCTCTTTCACAACTTTGCATATCTCATTTACATCTTTTATTAAATAATTATGTTTTGTTATTGGCCTTGTTATTCCAGTAGTATCAACTTCCTGAAAAGCATCATTTCCAATTAAATGAGTTGCAACCTGTCCTGTAATTGCAACCATTGGTATTGAATCCATATAAGCAGTTGCAATTCCTGTAACAAGATTTGTTGACCCGGGACCAGAAGTAGCAAGACAAACCCCAACTTTTCCAGATGACCTTGAATAACCATCAGCAGCATGAGCAGCACCCTGTTCATGCCTTGTTAAAATAAATCTTATCCCACTATCAAAAAGAACATCACAAAATGGTAAAACTGTTCCACCTGGATAACCAAATATAACTTCAACTTTTTCTTTTTTCAAACATTCTATAAATATCTTTGCACCTTTCATTTTTCTCTCCATTCATTATTTAACTTATGAAATATTATATCACAAAAAAAACAAAATCAAATTTGACAACATAGAGTTTGACCAGATACAAAGAAGGTTGGTCTGTATTCTTGAACCCTGTATTGATAAATGTCCTGTAAAAGGTATTAAAAAATAAAATTGCCTTTTGTATATTACAAAAGAAATTAAGTTATTTGTCTTCAATAAGAGAAATAGGTCTATTTTTTTCTGATAATTTTAAAATTGCTAAAATAACTGCAAGGTTTTTTGTTGCTTCTTCACCAGTAACTGGAATTGGTGAGTCCTCTAAAATACTTTTTACAAATGAATGGTGAAATTCTTTCCAGATTTTATTATAATCAGGAGTATAATTTTCTTTTATTTCCTGTCCATCTTTAAAATAAGCATTAAATTTCCCTGAAAGTGAAATTTCAAGAGAACCATCATTTCCATGAAAATTTATACCTTCACCATTTGAAATATTCCCATTACCTCGCCACTGATTTTCACTTATTTCCAAAAAACCATTACTTCCTTCTTCAAAATCAATTATTGCTATTACATCATCAGCAGGAGCATTTTCAAACTCCTTTTTGAATTTTCTTACTTTCCCATAAACCTCAATTATCTCTTTCCCAAGAAGATACCTAAGGTCATCAATATAATGGACCTCTGTATCAAAAATTGAACCAATTTCTATTTTACTATTAAGTTTCCAACTGCGACTTTCTTTTATAAGGTCAACAAAATAACAATTAAAAGCAACAACCCTATGAATAAAACCAAGTTTTCCACTTTCAATAAGTTTTTTAGCATTTTGGATA
>DAOOVW010000052.1:7020-10650 GCA_035370465.1 bacterium
CCAAATTCCTGTGCAAAGTTTTCTGCTTGTGAAATATCAACATCACATAATGTTTTTAATTCTGTCTCTTCTAATGATTTTATTGCCTCTATGTGACAACGACTAAGATAACCACACCCAATCATCCCATATTTTCAATCTTTTTCCCATAGTTTTCCTTTCTTTTGTAAAATTTTTCTTGTTTTTTTATTATGCAGGAGATTGCTCTTTTTATAGGAATTTTTGGTATTTACTTTATTCCCATTTTGTCCACCAATTGCCAATTATTAAATTATTAATGTCAATTTTTGCGTCTGACTGAATATTGATTTCTCTATCACTACTGGCTGACATATCAAAATAATTATCTGAAAAAGATATATCTGAATCATTTTCTTTTAATATAATATGACAAAAACGAGCAAATGTATCAGTCCGAAGTTTAATAGTAGTATTCCACTTTCCTTTAAAAAATTTTTGATCAATAAATTTAATCTCAATATTAGGATGTGGCCATTGAATATCTTTCCATCCATCAGGAAAATAAATTACCCTAGGCAGTTTTTTATTATTAACAATAGCATCAATATATAAAAAATCTCCTATTGGAAATACCATTTTATCTCTTTCAATAGCATCAAATAATTTAGTTGAATTTTTGTCTATTGTTAATTTCTTATGTTTTGACCAAACTTGATTACCTTGTAATGTTTCCTGTCCATAAAGTAATTCTACTTCTGCATTTTTAGATGAATCGTTGCTAAAAAAGAATTCAATTTTTTCAGAGCGTTCAAAAATTATTGGAAGTAATGTAGCACATGCTCGTTTAGCAGCATAAAATGCAGGTTTTGGACATCTATAATAATCAATAATTGACCAGTTGCTTGTAGGCCAGCAATCATTAAACATCCATACCATCGTTCCTCCATTATTTGGGCGGTCTCGTCTAGCACTTTCAAATTCAGCCCTCATCATTTCTACATGAGTTGCTTGACCAAATTTCACATATTTCTCAAGAGAATCTATTTTCCCAAAAATAGCACCTGCAATAAAAATTGTTTGTTCATGATGGGGTAAATTTGCATGACCTCGTTGTATATGATATACCCACGCTTGATTAGGGGGCCAGAGATTATCAGGAGAAAAAAACTTTTTAAATGTTTTTTCTGCACAAGGACCTTGAATACAAAATTCTGAATCAAAAGAACATACTTTTTCAAAATGTTTCCTAAATTGTTCTGGTTTCCCATCTGATTCAAACAAAGAATATTTCCAGCAAGATATATGCGAATTTCCTGAATTAGGCATATTGCCATAATCATCCTTTGAAGATGGACTTGAATCTACATAAGGAACATCAAGACCAAATTTACTGACTAATCCCCGTAAAATCATAGTATATATTTGTGGGTCATCTTTTAATCTATCAACTTTCCATTTATCTTCACTTTCTTTTTTAGAATAAACACCACTATCTTGCTGAGTATCATCCTCTTCCTGTTCAGGATAACTCCATGAATAAATATCTTCATTACAGCCGCACCAGATTACAATACATGGATGATTTCTAAGACGTCTGATTTGATAATTTGCTTCTGCAATAATTTCATCCCTTAATAGATCAACAGGATAACCAGAACTCGCAAACATAAAATCCTGCCAGACCATTATTCCAAGTTCGTCACATAATTTATAAAAAATTTCTGGTTCATATATTCCGCCACCCCAAACGCGAAGCATATTGAAATTTGCCTCTTTTGCTTTATTTAAGTAAAACCTATATTGTTCTTCTGTGGCATTTACTGGCCATAATTCTAATGGAACCCAATTTGCCCCTTTACAAAATATAGATTCTCCATTAATTGTAATTCTAAATGAAAAACCATGTCCTGCTTCAGGAGTAAATGGTTCTTCTATAATTTTTGATTCGCGAATACCAAAATACCCTTCTTTTTTATCTACAATATTACCAGAAACTAAAAGGCCTATTGAATAATGATATAGTGGTTGTTCTCCATATCCATTAGGAAACCATAATTTTGGATTTTCAATATTTATACTTGTATAAGATTTAAAAGTGTTTCTTCTAATTTCTTTTGTAATATTTTGACCATATCCATCAATATTTATTATAATACTATAACCTGATAGTTTCGTTCCTTTACTCACTTCAAATGAAAAATCTATTCTGCCATTCATAAATGTTTGAATAGAAAATTCCTTTATACAAAACTCATTATGATATTCTATCCATACATTCCCTGAAAGACCTATTGAAGGAATAGGTAGTGCCCAATCCCAGCCAAATGAAAATTGGGGCTTACGAATAAAAGCCCTTCTTTCTCTCCATCCTAAGAGTTCATCAATACGGGAACCACCTAAAAGTTGGTCAATTGATTTGAATCTAATTAACAAAACATTTTTTTTTAATTTTAATAAACCAGTTATATTAAAACGAAATTGACGAAAAGCATTTTTCATCTCACCAAGATACTTATTATTAAGGTAAATATCTGCATGTCCATCTACTCCTTCTAAACAAAGGTCTGCTTTTGCATTACCTACATCTGAAGCATCAAATACTAATTTATACCACCATTCTTTTTCTGTAACCCAATAACAATCTCGTCCCTGAGTATCATAGTGAGGGTTAGGAATTTTGTTATACTTTAATAAGGTAGCATTAACATCTCCTGGAACATCGGCTATTAACCACTGTTCTTTCTCTAATTCTGGTTTAATAATATCGGCAGGTAGTCCTGTTTTAGGTTCACAACCCAATAACATCCATTTCCCCTTTAAGTCAATTTTTTTCATAATATTTCCCTGTAAGTATTCAGTGAATCCCATCCCGATAATTCGGGCCCTTTTCTGTCTTTGCACGGTACTAAACACAGAATGAGATTTACTTTCAACAAATCAATTTTTCTTTTAACTTTATCACATACATCTATGAATTGACAAATTTTAATTCTGTTTTCATTATACTCCCCCCAAGTTTTTTCAATTGTTCTGCAGGTCCTTAATATATGTAGATTTTGATTTATTTTCAAAAAAACAAAAAGAGACATTGATAGGTATCAGTGTATTGACAAACAGAAAGAAGAAAAACTTAAACTCTAAGAATTTTTACCAAATAAACTTGATCAGAAAATAAAAACTCTTTTAATTCTAAAAACCCTCTTAAAATAACTTCTTCAAGTTTAGCCTAGGTATATTATTGAGCAATAAGATATCGTAGATGCTAAAAATTAGGACTGCTCTAATGGAGTTCAGTTAGGATTGACCTCATTTTTTACTCCCTGTTAAAAAGGTCGAAACATTGGATTTGGCGTACCTTGTACAGGAGCTTGTGCCCTTTCAAAACTTACCCATTCTACATGCCCATCAAAAAAAAGACAATTCACTCCATTATTATGTATCCTAAAACCTTCCGATTCCCACCGTGTTGGCACTATTAGACCAGGATTAAAGTTATAGGTCCTAAAATAATCTGATAACCATACTTTTTCAGATGGCGCTTTTACTCTGTTAAGTTTTGCCATTCTTGTTACTGGATCGTTTCTGATTTTTATTCCCTCAGTTACTGTATATAGAGAAAAAGCATAAGAAACTGGACGAGGAGAGGGATATTTAAATTTCTGGCTTGGA
>DAOOVW010000053.1 GCA_035370465.1 bacterium
AGGGGGATTGTTCTACACAGGCAGTTTAAGGAAAGCATACGAACCAGCCCTACCCTCCTTCGCTAATGCTCAGACGGGCAGGCGCAGAAGTGCTAAGTTGGGCTTACGGGGTTTCCAAGCACAACGGGTAAAGAGGGGGATTTGTATTGCTTTTATCTAATTCTTTTATGTCCTGTATCTTTTGGGAATTTACAGTGGATTTCCACCAATTCCCCTTTCCCATTATAAATTTCCTGATAAAACTTTATTGTATTTTCATTTTTATCTACTTCTTTAATATATCTTGCACTCCACCCTGATTTACCTCTTATTTCCATCCAATATTTTCTTCCTCCGTCGGGAAAAGTATCCCACTTCCCAAATTTCTTCTCATTTATCTTTCTTTTCCTATCTACTGTTTTATTTTTTTCCACAGTTAATTAATTATAACTTCAACTTTTACTTTAAACCCCAATTTTTCAAGAAAATTCTTACAATCTTCCCATGATAGCCCAAATTCTTTAACATCAGAAAGCCCGATATAACCTACTATCTCTCTTAAAATTTCTACATCATTTTCATCAAACTCGCCCTTTTCAATTATATTCTCTGCCCAATCCACAAGTTGAGAATGAGATATTTTAAAATCTAAATAATCTTTTAATTTTTCTGCTACAATTTTTCTGTTTACTTTCATTATTTTGCTCTCCTTTTTTTCAATTCACATTATATTTATTAAATTCCCTACTCCCCTTTGAAAAATAGACAAAAGCAGGGGATAGCAAGCACAACAGGGAATGATGCTTTTCCTTTTTACCTGTTGCTTTCAGTCAACTACGTTGGCTGATTATTTATAGAAGGTGCCGGGGGACAGAATCGAACTGTCCACGCCAGCCTTTTCAGGGCTGCGCTCTACCACTGAGCTACCCCGGCATGATAAATATTAAAGAAGTATTGCTATACTCATGCTTAAAATAAAACTACACCAACCTGATAAACTTCACTAAAGTCATAAACTTAAAATACCACAAATATAACTATTTTGTCAAGGAAACGAAAAGTTTGTCATTAAAGGAAAGAAAAAGTATAATGAAAAAATGGAAGAAATAAAAAATGTCAGAAAAAGAGATGGCAGAATTGTTCCTTTTGATAAAGAAAAAATAACAGAAGCAATATTTAAAGCAGCAAAAAGTGTAGGGGGAGAAAACAGGTATTTGGCAGAAGATATTACAGAAGCAGTTACTCTTTATCTTAATAAGAAATTTCAGGGACAAACTCCATCTGTTGAAGAAATTCAAGATGCAGTTGAAAGAGTTCTTATAAAAACAGGGCATGCAAAAACAGCCAAAGCATATATACTTTATAGACAAAGAAGAGCAAATGTAAGAAAAGTAAGAGAAGGAATAAAACCACCTGATTTAATTGAAAGAGAAGAAATAAGAAATATAAGAGATATAAAAATATCTGTTGTTAGAAGTGATGAGAATTTAACTGACTGGAATAGAGAAAAAATAATAGAAGCACTTCTGCGAGAAACAGGTATATCAAGAAATATTGCAGAAATTATTGTAAGTGAAGTAGAAGAGGAAGTTATTACTTCAAAACTAAATGTTTTAACAAGTTCAATTATAAGAGAACTTGTAAATAGCAAGTTAGTAAAGTATGGTTTTGAAAAAGAAAGAGAAAAACATTCTCGTATTGGGATACCTCTTTATGATGTAGAGCAAATTTTTAAGAATTTTAAAGGGACCCCAGACCAACTATCTTTGAAATTCGGGCAACATATTAAAAAAGAATATGCAATTTCTAATGTTTTTTCTGATGAAGTAATTTTTAGTCATTTTAAAAAAGAAATTTTTATACATTGTTTAGAAGAAATAGATAAATTTTATAGTTTAGAAGTTAATTGGAGAGATGAAGAAGAAAATTTAAAAAGAGCAATGGATTGGTGTTCCTTTGTTTTTTTCAAGTCAGATAAGTTATTAAATTGGCAGGGAAGTAATAATAATATTTTAAGGGCAGTTGAAATACCTCTTTTTGGTGGATTTGATTTTCTTGCAGAAATTGTCAAAGAAAGACCTTTTGAAGTAGAATTAAACAAAGAAAGGCAGGGAGATATCCTTTATGTAGGGAAAATAAGTTTAAATACACCTTCAATAGTAAGTAAAGATAAAATTTTCAGTATAATTAAAAAAGCATTTGATGAAAAAAGGAAATTTTTAGAGAATATTTTAAGTGATGAAATTAAGGAATTTTTTGATAGTTTTAAGAAAAAGAACTACCTTGAAATAAGTACAGAAGATATAAATATTGAGAATTTTATTTTCCCTGATGAAGATATAAAAATTGGACTTAAAACAAGTTCTGAAAATTTTGTTAATTATCTAAAAAGAATAGAAAGTAAAAATTTTGCAATTAAGGGTAAAATAAGTCAAAATAATATTAGTATTTTGCATGAAATGAAAGAAGATATTTTTGTAAAGGTGAATTTATGGTAATTAAAGTTGGACTTTTTGGGTATCAGGGAAGTGGAAAAACAACTTTATTCAAGAAATATACAGGTAAAGAAGAAGAAAATTATGACCCATTTGTTCCAAAAATTGGAATTGGAAGATATGAAGATGAACGATTGAAAAAAATAAAAGAGGTTCTCAATCCAGAAAAAGTTATATTTCCTGAATTTGAATTTTATGATTTTAAAGGTTTTCCAGAAGGTGAAGGTTTTCCACCAGAATTTTTTAAAAATTTTTATACTCTTGATATAATAATTTGTGTTGTTAAAAATTTTTCTGATGATGCAAAACCAGAGGAAGAGGCAAATTCTTTGATAATGGAACTTATTTTTCATGATATTGATAAATTAGAAGGAATAAAACAAACAAGAGATAAAGAAGGCAATATAGAAGAAAATAAAATTATAGAAAAGGCATTAGAGATATTACAAAAAGATAAATTATTAAAGTCATTACAAGAAAATGACAAAAGACAACTTTCGGGAATTCAACTTCTTACAACAAAGGACTTTCTTATATATTTAAATGGAAATAAGAAAAAAGTTAACCTCTCATATTCTGTTGTGAGTGAAGAAGAAGACATTTATAAAAAAATTATAGAGCAACTTTCAATGATAACTTTTTATACAATTAAAGGGGATATTGCACAGGGATGGATAATTCCTGAAAATTTATCTGCAAAACAGGCAGCAGGTAAAATTCATAAGGATATTGAAAAAGGGTTTATAAAAGCAGCTGTCTTGCCATGGAATAATTTTGTTGAAATCGGTGATTGGAAAAAAGCAAAAAATATGGGTGTTTTAAAATTTCTTGGACCAAACTCAATTTTTTCTGATGGAGATGTTGTTGAATTTTATTTTTCAAAGTAATAATATAATCAGTTAACTGCGTTGACTAAGAGGTAGCAAGTATAAATGAAAAATTAAAAACGCACATTACTAAAACTTTGTGCTTCTGTGCTTTACTCACGGGTTTACTGAATATTTAATATTTACTTTAAATGTCTATAATGGAAAAAGGATGAATATTCAAAATGGAGGACATAAAAAATAAGGTAAAAAAAATAGAAAAAGATATTATTAGTTGGTATAAAGATTTACATCGATATCCTGAACTTGGATTTCAGGAATTTAAAACATCAAAAAAAATACAATCTCTTTTAAAAAAATTTAAAATACCATACCAGGTAAAGGCAACAACAGGAGTTGTAGGATATATCAAAGGCAAAAGAGACAAAACACTTGGAATAAGGGCAGATATAGATGCTTTACCAATTGAAGAAAAAACACCTATTCCGTTTAAATCAAAACATAAAGGGTGTATGCATGCTTGCGGTCATGATGGACATACGGCAATACTTCTTGGGGTAATAAAGGTTTTATCTGAGTTAAAAGAACTAAAATCAAACATCAAATTTATTTTCCAGCCGAGCGAAGAAAGACCACCAAGTGGTGCGAAACAAATGATTGAAGAAGGTGTTATTGATGATGTAGATTGTATAATTGGTTTTCATCTGTATTCGGTGATCCCATCTAGAAAATTACGGATTGGCAAAGGTCCTGTTTCAGCAAACACTGACCTGTTTAAAATAAAAATAAAGGGAAAAGGGGGACATGGTTCTCGTCCACATTTAACAAATGACCCGATTACCTGTACTGGTTATCTTATTACTTTTTTACAGACCATTGTGAGTAGAAAAATAGACCCCATTGCTCCCTGTGTTGTTTCAATTGGACAAATTTCAAGTGGGTCTGTATTTAATGTAATTCCCGATGATGTTGAAATTGTAGGGACTGTAAGAACATTATCAGAAGACATAAGAGATAAAATAAAGGAAGAAATGGAAAAAATAACAGAAAAAGTTTGTTCCTCTTTTGGTTGTAAAGGAAAAGTTGAATATAATAAACATCTTCCTGCTAATGTAAATGATGCATTTCTTACTGAAAAGATAATAAACATTACACAAAAATATTATCCAGAAAGTTTATCTGAATCTCGTCTCTCCATGGGAGGAGAGGACTTTGCTTTTTTTGCTCAAAAAATACCATCAACATATATTTATATTGGAATGGGAGAAAAATGTGGACCTATTCATAGTTCTATATTTAAAATAGATGAAAAAATTTTACCTTTTGCAGTTGAATATTTAACTACTTTATTAGTTAATTTATAAACAATCAGTCAACACAATTGCTTGAGAAGTAGCAAGTAGTAAGATAAAGGAAAGGATTTAACCTTATATGTCTTGCTTTAAAAAAGAGTTAGCGGGCTTTTTCTTTCTAATATAATGGTAAGGATGCTTAGATGAATATTTATGTGTCGAAGGAGGGGAAGAAATGGAATATAGACAGTTAGGAAGAAGTGGATTAAGAGTTTCAAAATTATGTTTAGGAACAATGCGTGATTTTACAGAAAGCAATTATGATGAAGCAAAAAAGGTTGTTGATGAGGCAATTGATTCAGGTGTTAACTTTATTGATACTGCTGATTGTTATGGGCAATCAGAAGAAATTTTAGGGAGGATTTTTGCTGAAAATGGAAAAAGAGAAAAAGTAGTTCTTGCAACAAAGTTTGGATGGTACATGGGAGAAGGTGCAAATGATTATGGTTCAGGAAGAAAGCATATAATTGAGTCCTGTGAAGGTAGTTTAAAACGACTAAAAACCGACTGGATAGACCTTTACATAATTCATGTTATAGACCCAAATCCCCCGATGGATGAGACACTTTATGCTTTGGATACACTTGTAAGACAGGGAAAAGTAAGATACATAGGAACTTCAAAACATCCTGCAAGTATTATACTTGAAGGGCTCTTTATAAGCGAGAAATATGGATGGGCAAAATTTGTAAGTGAGCAACCCCCCTACCATATCCTTGATAGAAGTATTGAAAATGAACTTATTCCTATGTGTGTAAAACATGGTGTTGGAATTACTCCATTCTGGCCTATTGCGTCAGGCCTTTTATCAGGAAAATATCGTTCTGGAAAAGAAACAACAGAAGGCCGTTTTGCAAGAGGGAAAGTAGATGAAAAAATTTTAGAAGTAATAGAAAAACTTATTCCTCTTGCAGAAAATAGAGGAATTACATTAGCAGAATTTTCTCTTGCATGGCTTATGCAACAACCCGGTGTAACAGCACCTATTCTTGGAGCAAGAAAAGTTGAATATATAAGGTCTGGAGTAAAAGCGTGTGATATCAAATTGACAGAAGAAGAAATTAACAAAGTTGATGAGATAGTACCTCCTGGTACTTATATTGTTCCTCATTATGAAAATAATATCTGGAGACCAGCAAGGATGTTTTATTCATCAAAAGCAAGAAGTATAAAAGGAACAGGTGCATATATTCCTGATACAAAAACAGATTCTTCAAAAAAATCAGGTTATCCTCAATTGTGAAAGACATAAAAGGGAAAAAAGAAATAACAGGGGTCAGAAAGTAGCGAGTAGATAAAAAAAAGTAAAGAACGCAGATAAAAAAGTGAATAACTAATAGGGCATAATTTTAACAGGAATAAGAAATTTAAGAAATTAAAACAGACGAAAGACAGGCACATGCATTTCCTTTTCCTATTTCACCAATTCCTTCGTATGTTTTAACTTTTATCCCTATATTTTTTTCATCAATCCCTGTAATTTCAGAAATTTTTTTTCTTATTAAGGGGACATAAGGAGAAAGTTTTGGTTTTTCACATATTATAACAACATCAATATTTTCTATTTTACAATTTTCCTTTTTCATTATTGTAAGAACTTTTTTTAGAATTTTTTTACTATCAATTCCTTTTATTTTTTCATCTGTATCAGGAAAATAAAAACCAATATCTGGTTTAGCCAGAGAACCTAAAATAGCATCAGATAAAGAATGAAGAAGAACATCTCCATCACTATGCCCGATAAGTCCATGACTATAAGGTATTTCAACACTCCCAAGAATAAATTTTCTGTCCTTTTCAAATCTATGAATATCAAACCCAATCCCTATTTTCATATTATTTTTACCTCACAAGAAATTATTTAAAAAATTTTTTATAATTTTTCCAATCTCTCAATCTCTTGTTTTATTTCTTCAATTACTTCTGGACTAATAATAGTTTTTACTGAAAGTAATTCTCTTTTTGTTGAATCAGATAGGTCAATTTTTGAACCGAATTTTAATTTTTTTGGGTCTATTTTCTTATCAAATTTTATATGGTCTTTAAAGATATAAGGTAAATTTGAAATCTCTAAATTCCAATTTGTGTTTCTAAATTTTTGCTTTATTATTTCAAACTCTGTATTTTGAATAAAATCTATTTTGTCTATACCAACTTTTTCTTTTATTATTGATAAAAAATTTTCGTTTATTTCATATCCAATTGAATTTCTATATAAATTTTTAGCAGCAAGAGTTGTAGTTCCACTGCCCAAAAAAGGGTCCAAAATAGCATCTTCTACAAAACTGAACATTTTAATTAATCTTTTGGGTAGTTCTTCTGGAAACATTGCTAAATGTTCCGTTTGCTTTTCACCGGTAAAATTCCAATGCCCAGAAAAATATTCATTCCATTCTTTTTTTGTAAGTTTGGATTTTTCTTTTAACTCTTTTGAATCCTTTGGGGGATTTCCGGGTTTTTTAAATATTAATATAAATTCATAATCAATCTTTATAATACCATTTCTTGGGTAAGGAAAACTGCCCATTAAAGTAGCACCACCAGTAGTATTCATAGTTGTTGGTTTTTGCCAAATAATATCCCCCATATAATCAAATCCTATTGTTTCACAGAATTTAATTATTTCTGTTCGTATAGGGATAATTTTATATCTTCCATAATAGACAGAACGAGCAAATTGGTCGCCTATATTTATACATAGACGACAACCATCATATAATACCCTATAACATTCATTCCACACCAAATTTAAATTGTTTATATAATTTTCATAAGTATCATTAAAACCAATCTCATTTTTAACTCCGTAATCTTTTAATTGCCAATATGGTGGTGATGTAATAATAAGATGAACTGATTTATCGGGAATTTCCTCCATTTTTCGTGAATCACCAATTATTATTTTATGTTTTGTTACCATATATTTCTCTTTAAGTATAAAACCATTCTAAAAGCGGAGGGGGTGGGAGTCGAACCCACGATCCCAGATTGGGATACACGCTTTCCAAGCGTGCGCACTCGGCCTCTATGCGACCCCTCCAGAACTTTTTTTATCAGATGAGAAAATTCTTGCAGGAAACTCATAACCTGCTTTTAATCTTTTATAAAAAAGTTTTTTAGAAAGTCGATTTAACTGACTATAAGAAATTTCTCCTGTCTCTAATTTTTTTAATTTTTCCTTTGCTTTTATTTGTTTCTTCTTATAAATTTTTCTTACATCTGTACTATATTTTCCCATATTGGATATCCTCCTATTTTGGTATGTAGTTTTTAAAAATTATATTGGATAAACCATTTCAGGTCAAGAAAAATGAGAAATAAATAATAGAAGTGAGATTTGTAATACCCCTTTCAGTGAGAAAAAATAGAAATATTTTTACAAAAATCCGAATTATAGTTTAATCCAAAACGATATTATTTCTTTAAAAACAAGTGGCAATAAAGCAAATAGACAATGAATTTCTGCTATTAATGAAGAACGGAGATATTCATTTTTAAAACTTATGTTTTTAAAGTTTAAAGACATTGGAAACCATCGCGGAACTTCTGACATATATTTACGGTATTGCTCACCATACAATTCCAATAAATGTTGTTCTTCATATTTTACAACAAGCGAATAGACAATTACCCATAATATGCCTCCTTTCAGGTCTTTAGGTTATTTCCTAAAAGGTTACATATTTAAACACTTTTTACAATCTTTTTCTCCCTATTAGACCCGGTGCACTATGGTTGCCGATAGTTAGTACATTATACCCTGCTTGGTGACATAAACTGCCTGTGTAGAACAATCCCCCTCAATTCCCGTTGTGCTTATTGAACCTCCAAAATCCCCCTCAATCTCCGTTGTGCTATCTGAAATCCCCCTTTATCCCTCCGCCAAAATGCGCGTCGGACAGGCCTTTGTTAAAGGGGAAAATGACGCACCAACTCTGAGGCACAAGGGAAGCAACTTTTGTCGGTTTAATAAAGTGGGGAAACTTTGTCTTCAATTTTTTCATTTTGCACTTCTCACATCCCCCCTCATCATAATCTTCTCCCCACAGGGGCGAAGAAAAGACAATCCCCCTCACCTTCTATCCTCTCCCCACAGGGGAGAGGCTCGCCCGTAGGGTCCTCGCTTTTGGCTACGGATTCTAAACTACTCCCGAGGGGAAGGGTGAGGGGGGAATTAATTTTTAGTATATATTTGGTGTAAAAACAGTATGAATATCACAATGCCTAAAAAAATATGGGAATTTAGGATTATTAAAAAACATATAAGAGATATTAAGAAATTTTAGCAGTACCATGGAACGCAAAAAGAGGTAAAAATGGAAAAAGTAAAAGAATAAAAAATTGATATAGTAATAATGAAATTAGAATAAATTGAAAATTATTAGAAATTTATGAAATTAATTCCAGAAGAAAATTTAGAAGAATATGAGAATTCAAAAGAAATAAAAAAAGCATATAATTCTGCAATAAAAATCTATCCCCCAATTTAATGAAAATAGAAAAAACAAATTACTTTATAAAAGAGTATAAAAAACTCCCGTCAAAAGTTAAATCACTTTATAAAAAGCAAGAAGAAATATTTATTTCAAATTGGTCAAATATACTTTTGTTTACTTCTTATAATTATTCCCTTATTTTAATTCTCTAAATGAATATTTTGGGAAACTTGACGATTACAACTAAATAGTGGTATAATCTTAAAAAATTATTTATTTATGGGAAACTATATTTGTATTTTTTACAAGACAGTCAGTGGAAATTCGCCAGTAGAAGATTTTATTGAATCTTTGGATGAAGATACACAAGATAAGTTTATTTACAAAAAGGAATTACTGGAACATTTTGGTCCGCAATTACGTTGTCCGCATACAAGTGAAATTTCTGAAGGTATATTTGAGTTGCGATTTAAAGGAAAAGAGGGGCAGATTAGGATTTTGTTTTTCTTTTATTATGAGAAACAAATTATTCTGGTGCATGGGTTTGTGAAGAAAACACAGAAAACACCGAAAAAAGAAATTAATATTGCAAAGAAAAGGAAAACAGAATATTACCAAAGAGTAAAAGAGGAGGAGAAATTATGAGAAAAGTAGATGATTATATAAAAGAGAAAATGACAAAAAATCCAGATTTTAAATCTCGTTATGAAATAATAAAACAAAAAGTAGAAGTTGCTAAAAGAATTATTGAGTATAGGAATAAATATAATTTATCTCAATCTCAACTTGCCAAAAAGTTAGGTGTCTCACAACAATATATTTCTAAAATAGAAGAAGGAGAGTTTTCTAATATAGAGACGGTAGAAAATATTCTTAACCAAATAGGATATTGTCTAAAATTAGAAGTAGTTCCTTTATCTAATCAAGATAAAGGTTCTTATCAACAAGTTTTACCATAAAATTGCGCACAAATAAGAAACTTGAAAAAGTTGAGATACCATAGGTAACATTCCACAGTTTTTTGAGAAGTTCAAGGATTCATATAATAAAAGAAAGGAAGCAGTGAAGATAGAAGCAGAAGTGGAGTTTTGAAAGAGGTAAACAATTTATTACGCCATATCTAACCGCGGGGGTTGAACAAGAAGGACACTAAAATTTGACTTTTTTAAGAGGACACTTTAGAAATTTTAGTAGTTAAAAATTTATGGATAGTTGCTTCTTGTTTTTACAGGAAAAAATAGACATTACCATGAAAAGTTCTTATTTCATATTGGGAATTAAACTCAAAAAATAACTTTTGCAGGTAAATGTTTTTAGAGATTAATTGAAAATTTGGATAATTTATAGCAATATACTGAACCTTTTTAATTTTGTAAAGAAGAGTTTAGGTTTGCAATTGTTGCCTGAACATTTTTTATTCTCTCTTCTATATCTGGATGGTCGCTTAAAA
>DAOOVW010000054.1 GCA_035370465.1 bacterium
CTAAAAAATGGAGGAAAAAAATGATTAATATAAGAAGGGCAATTTTAAGTGTTTCTGATAAAAGAGGGATTGTTGAACTTGCAAATTTTTTAAAGAAATTTAATGTTGAAATTTTATCAACAGGAGGAACTGCAAAAATTTTGAGAGAAAACGGGATTGAAGTAAAAGATGTTAGTGAGTTCACTTCTTTTCCTGAAATACTTGAGGGAAGAGTTAAGACACTTCATCCAAAAATTTATGGAGGAATTTTATCAATAAGAGACAATGAAAAACACCAAAAACAAATGGAAGAAAATAATTTAGTCCCAATTGACCTTATTGTTTGTAATTTATATCCATTTGAAGAAACACTTAAAAAAGGGGCAACAGATGAAGAAATTATTGAAAACATTGATATTGGTGGACCAACAATGATAAGAGCAGGTGCGAAAAATTATAAATATGTTGTTGTTGTGATAAAACCAGAAATGTATAAAGAACTTATGGCTGAAATGGGAAAAAACAATGGAAAAGTAAGTGAGGATTTTTCTTTTAGATGTGCAGGTTATGTTTTTAATTTTACTTCAAGATATGATTACATAATTTCTTCATATTTCAAAAGCAAAATTGAAAAAAAGGAGTTTGAAGATGAAATTGATATAAGATTGGTAAAAGTAAGTGATTTAAGATATGGAGAAAACCCACATCAAGTTGCTGCCTGGTATAGATTTTCTGATAAGGAATTTGAAAGAAAACAACTTCAAGGTAAGGAATTATCTTTCAATAATCTTCTTGATATGGAATCAACATACCTTCTTGTAAATCAATTTAAAGAAAATGCCTGTGTAATTACAAAGCATACAAACCCATGTGGAGTTGCAATAGGAGAAAATTTAGTAGAAGCATACGAAAAAGCATTACAGACAGACCCTTTAAGTGCTTTTGGTGGAATAATTGGATTTAATAGGAAAGTTGGAATAGATGTTGCAAAAATAATAATTAAACAGTTTTATGAAGTAATTATTGCTCCTGACTATGAGGAAGAAGCACTTGAAATTTTTAAGAAGAAAGAAAATATGAGAATTATAAAATCACCTCAAATACCTACCTATAAATATGATTTCAGAAGTTTAAATGACGGATTTTTAATCCAGACACCTGATTTAATTGACATGGAGAAATTTGAAGTCGTTACTGAAAAAAAACCAACTGATGAAGAAATAGAAGCACTTAAATTTTCATGGGTAGTTTGTAAATTTGTAAAATCAAATGCCATAGTAATTGGAACAAAAGGGCAAACATTAGGAATTGGAGCAGGACAGATGTCAAGATTTGATTCTGCAAGAGTTGCAGTAATGAAAATGAAAGACAATTTTAAAGAAAAAGTAAATTTAGTTGTTATGGCATCTGATGCTTTTTTCCCATTTCCTGATAGTGTTGAATATGTAGTAAAAGAAGGTAGAGTTACTGCAATAATTCAGCCAGGTGGTTCATTAAAAGACAAAGAGGTAATTGATGTGTGTAATAAATTAGGTGTTTCAATGATTTTAACAGGAACAAGGCACTTCAGACATTAATAGGGACACCACAATTATTTCGTTTGTATTGGTATAATATATCCAATATGAAAGGAAGTATTTTTGGCTGGGCAGTAGTAGGAATTTGCGTTGGTATTTATCTATTCTTTACTGGATTTCGTAAATTATGGTATAAGCGACTAATTCAGAATATCCCTACTTCTAAAATTCGTTCTATCGCAATGGGACTGGTTGAAATTCAAGGAATAGCAATACCTGATATTATTCTTGTCTCTCATTATACAAAACAACAATGTGTTTTTTATCATATCATTATGGAACGACTTGTAATACATAAAAATTCGGTTAATTGGGTAAAAGAATTTGAAATGAAAAGTAATATACCTTTTTTCCTTCAAGACGATACAGGCACTGTAATAATAGACCCTGTTGGTGCAGAAATAGATATACCTTTAAGATACACTCACATGGAAGGCAATAAGAGATATAAAGAATATTACATAAAAATAAAGGAACCTATTTATGTTCTTGGAACAGCAAAAAGTATAGAAAGTATTGAGGAACACATACAGAAAGAGGTTGAAACAAGAATAAAAGCAATAATTGAAAGCCCGGAAGAAAAACAGAAATTAGATATCAACAAAGACATGTGGATTGATGAAAATGAATGGCAGTTAGCAAAACAAAGAATAATGGAAGAGATAAAAGAGAAATTTAGGGCAACACAGGGAAAAATATCCTCAAAAAATTTCCCTCCTGACTATCTTAAAAATGTTATTATTGGCAAAGGTGAACTTGACAGACATTTTTTTATTTCAAATAAAAGCGAAAAAGAAATAGTGGGTGAGTATAAATACAGGGTATTTCTTTATATCATTGGTGGTGCTATACTTACTTTGCTCTGTTTAAAAATAGTCATTTCTTTTATATTTTAAAAAGGAGGGGGAAAATGGGAATTATTGTAGCTGTATTTGTTGCTTTTGTGGTTATAGGTCTCTTACTATACTTCATAAGTGTCTATAATGGATTGATACGCCTGAGTAGAGATATAGAAAAAAACTGGGCAAATATAGATGTTCTTCTTAAACAGCGATATGATGAGATTGGAAAACTGATAAAGGTCTGTGAGGGATATATGAAATATGAGCGAGAAACATTAGAAAAAATCGTGGGACTAAGAACAGAATATTTGAAAACTGATTCAGTAGAAGAGAAGAAAAAAATTGATGGGGAAATTACAGGGGCATTAAAAACAATATTTGCTGTTGCAGAAAATTATCCAGAATTAAAATCAAACAATAACTTTATACAACTGCAGAATAGAATCAGTGAACTTGAAAATAGTATTGCAGATAGAAGAGAATTGTATAATGATAGTGTTAATCTTTATAATATACGAATTCATCAGATACCTGACAAGTTTGTTGCAACAATGTTAAATTATAAAGATAAACCACTTTTTGAAGTAAGTCCCGAAGAAAAAAAAGATGTAGAGATAAAATTTGATTTTCCTAAATGACTAATGCTCTCACCATAAAGAAATAAGATACCCAAAAATTAAATTATTTTTGACAGAAATATTAAAAATAAGTTATTTTATTTATAATATGAAAACTGAAATTTCTGGCACCACTCAATATTTATGGAATGATTTACCTCAGTTAACTGAAAAAGAGATATTTTTAAGTAAATTAAAAGGAAACGGGAAGAGATACAAAAGATATTTAGGGTCTCCTTTAAGGTATGCAGGAGGAAAAAGTTGGGCAGTTGGATATGTAATAGAAAAATTACCTGATAATATCAATCGCCTAATATCTCCATTTTTCGGTGCTGGTTCTATTGAAATTGCAGTTGCAAAAGAATTAGGAATTGATGTTCTTGGATTTGATATATTTGATATTCTAATAAATTATTGGCAGGTTCAAATTAAAAATCCTTTTAAGTTATATCAGAAATTATTAAAATTAAAACCAGATAAAGAAACATACAATAAAGTTAAAACGATATTAAAAGAACACTGGGAAGGGAAAAGAAAACTTTCTTCTTTGAAATTAGCAACCTACTATTATTTTAATCATAATCTTTCTTATGGTCCAGGATTTTTGGGCTGGATGTCAAGTGTATATGCTAATGAAAAAACATATCATAATCTTATTAAGAGAGTTAAGGACTTTAATGTGCAGAATATAAAAATTGAGTGTTGTTCATTTGAAAAAGTTATTCCTGAATTTAAAAATGACTTTTTATATTGTGACCCCCCTTACTATTTAGGAAAAGACAGCACTCTTTTTAAAGGACTTTATCCTCAAAGAAATTTTCCAATCCATCATAATAATTTTAACCATAAATTACTGAGAGACCTTTTATTAAATCATAGAGGCGGATTTATTTTATCTTATAATGATTCACCAACAATAAGGAATTGGTATAATGACTTTGTAATTGTTGAATTACCCATTCATTATACAATGGGGCAGGGAGAAACAAGAATAGGAGTTAATCGTAAAAGAGATAATAGAAATCATATCAAAAAAACAAAAGAATTGTTGATAATTAAAGAGCAAAAAAGATGACAAAGAAAAAGGCAATGACTTCTGCGAAAGCAAGTTATGTAAAAAGAAAAGGACATGCAGATGCTCGTGAATTTGCTGAATGCTTAGGAATTGGGAAAGAATTTAAAAATGACCCAAAAGCAAAAAAAGACATAATTGACTCTGAAGGATATTCATACTCAGTGAAAAGTGGCGAAAAGAAATGGCAAATTTTTCTTTATGGAAAAACAAGGTTTGAAAATGATTATACTTTTAAAGGTATGAATGGAATAGGAGATTTATTACTGGAATGTATAGAAACTTTTCCTTCTCAAAGAAGTGATTATTTGCAAAATAAAGAATTATATAAAAAAAGATTACAGGAACCAATGAAGAAATTATGTGAGAAATTAAAAGAAAAAAGAATTCTTTCTGCATTTATAGATAAAAGCATGTTCAATAGTGGAGAAGTTGATTTTTTAGTTATAAAAGATGGAAACATTTTTCATGTTTTTGGGAATAGAGATGTCGTAGAAATTTTAACAAACCTTTTTGAGGTTGAGAATTCTAAAAGTAGAGGTGAAGGGCAATTTGACGCTCAAAAAGTAATTTTTAAAGTCCAAGACAGAACTTTTGGAGAAATTGAAATGAGAAATGATAGTGAGGTTCATTATCGCGAAATAAAATTCTGGATGGATAAAAAATTAATATTTAATCTCCTTCAATCCCAAATAAAACAAAAGGGCAATTTTAATGATAGAATAATTCTTTATGGTAGTTCTATAAGAAAATTATTAAAACTAAAGCAAAACAAAAAATCCTAAAATAAACATTATCTTCAAAGGATTTATAAAAACAAATTAATTATGGAAAAATATGAAGTAGTTGTTATTGGGGCAGGTCCTTCAGGTATTTTTTCTTCAATTTTTGCCAAACAAAATAAAAAAGAAGTATCTTTAATTGAAAGAAATGATACCATTGGAAAGAAAATTTTCTTAACAGGAAATGGAAGATGTAATTTAACAAGTCATAATGAAATTGATGAGTTTATAAGCAAATATAGAAACGGGAAATTTCTTATAAATGCTTTTTCAAAATTTTTCAATAAAGACCTGATTGAATTTTTTGAAAAAAATGGATTAAAACTTAAAGTTGAAAGAGGGAAAAGGGTCTACCCTGCATCTGATAAAGCAGAAGATGTAGTAAAAACACTAAAAACAATTATTGATAAAAGAGGAGTTAAATTGTTTTTGAAAAATAGAGTACAAAACATTGAAAAAGCAGAAAATAAATTTATTATAAAAACAGATAAAAATATAATAGAGGCAAAAAAAATTGTAATAGCAACTGGGGGAAAAAGTTTTCCAGAAACAGGGTCAGAAGGTGATGGATATACATTGGCAAAAGAATTTGGGCATACAATTTATGGACCCTTTCCCGCCTTATGTGGGATTGAAATAAAAGAAAATTTCATAAAAAAATGGCAGGGCATTACACTTAAAAATGTCAAAATAAAGGCAGTTTTGAATAAAAAAGTAATTGGAGAAGAGTTTGGAGAAGTTTTGTTTACTCATTATGGAATAAGTGGACCTGCTGTTTTAAATTTGAGTGGAGATGTTTCTGAAAATATATCAAAAGGAGAAATAAAAATATCAATAAATTTAAAGCCGGCCTTAAATTATGAGAAACTTGAAAAGCGTCTTGAAAGAGAATTCATAAGTAATCCCAATAAAGAAATTAAAAATGTTTTTAAAAATCTTCTTCCCAATAAGATGATTGATGAGTTTTTATATCAATGTGGAATTATGACAGAGAAAAAGGCAAATCAAATAACAAAAGAAGAAAGGAAAATACTTGTTTCAAATTTACTTTCATTTAATTTAAGTGTTAAAAAGACAAGGGATTTTTCAGATAGTATGGTAACAAGAGGAGGAGTAGTAGTAAAAGAAATAAATCCAAAAACAATGGAGTCAAAAATTGTCAAAGGTATATATTTTGCAGGAGAAATAATAGATATTGATGGAAAAACAGGTGGATATAATTTACAGGCGTCTTTTTCAACTGGATATGTAGCAGGAATCTCTGTATAAATTATGTAAAAACTCCTATTATTATAAGTCCTGCTGTAAGTAACAAAGTTCCAAAAATTCTTACAAAGACACCTTTTTCTTTATAAATCATAAAAGCAAGAATTACTCCAATTAAAATACTGAATTGTCTTAAAGCAATAACATAACTTGTAATATCAGTGAATTGATATACCCAGAGAATAAGCCAGTAAGAACCAAAATCAAGAAAAGCAGACAGAGATGGAAGTTTCCACTTTTCTATTCCTTTTTTTCTTTTTTTTATACCTGAAAAATGTAAAAGGATATGATAAGTTATACAAGTTATAAAGTAGAAAAAATACCCATATCTTGCAGCAGTTGCAGACCCTTTCTGAACAACTTCAGATGCAATTTTATCAAGCAAAGTATAAGCAGTCGTTCCTATTGCTGTTAAAATTAACCAAAAACCTGTCCGATTAAAATAATGTTTTAAAGAGATATCTTTAAATGAAGTAAGAGGGGATAAAAAACACCCGGCAACAACAAGAAGTATCCCTGACCATCCGATAAGAGACAAATCTCTTCCACGGATAATATCTCCAATAGCAACAAAAAGGACTGGTAGAGAGCGAGCGATAGGATAAACAATTGTAAAATCAGAAAAACTATAAGCGTTGGCAAGAGCAAAAAAATATATTCCACAGAAAAATCCGGAACCAATAACACAAAGGTATGCTTTCAAGGTTAGAGAATGTGTAATAAATTCAGTTAAAAAAGCGGGTATGAATCCTATTACGGATATTACGGTTAACATCTGTGAGAAAAAAGTTATCTCATCTTTATCTTTTCTTGCAAATAAGTTCCATCCAGCATGCATAACAGCAGAAATTAAAACTAGCGATATAATAAAAGGGCTCATTTAACTAAATTCCTGACAAAAGAAATATTAAAATTTAAAATATTTGTGAAAATCGGATTCATAAACAGAAAAAACATTTTTCCCCTATAACACCTTTGGACATGTGGTTTCTCTCAAAGAAGCGGAGGGTGAGGGATTCGAACCCCCATGTCCTGTGAAGGACGGCGGATTTCAAGTCCGCTGCCTTACCTGTTAGGCTAACCCTCCAATTACTTCTATTCTCCTTTTTAAAATTATACCTTCTTGATTCTATTTTTCAAAATTTATGGTTTTTTCGTATTTTCTTTATAAATTTGTTGTTTCTTATTACAAATGTTATAAATCATAAGGAGTTATATTCCATTTCCCATGTTCTATTATTTTTCTAAACCTTTCTTGTTCCTCTGCATTAAAAAACGAACTCATTAGATATTTTTGATTTCCTATTACACATAAGAATCTTCTTGCTCTTGATAATGCTACATTAAGAAATTTCCAGTTTGTTGTTAAAGGAGAAGGTTCAATATTATCATCTGTAATATCATAAATTATTACATCTTTTTCTTGTCCTTGAAAAGAATGAACGGTATTTACTTTTATACCTTCTAAGTTCTCTTTTTTAAGATACCTGTATATGTTGCAGACCTGGGCATTATAAGGAACTATTATTCCTATTTGTTCAGGTTTAATATCACAGTACTTAATGATATTTTTTGCAAGTTTTACATCAGCAAATGCATAAGGGTCATTTTTTCTATTGAAAATTTCAATTCTACTACCTATTTTTTCCAATACCCCCTCAGTATTTCTGAAAAGAACTGATTTTGGAAATGGGCTACCATTTTGGGAAAGTTTTTCTATTTTTTTGTTTCCACATTCTAACTTTCCATCATAGAATAGTTCACTAACAAGATTGCTGATATCCTGATGCATTCTGTATTGAGTTTTCAGAAATACAGCCCTCGGGTCATTTTCTTTTTTTATTTTGACTTTTTCAAAAACATTCATTGAATAAAAATCATTAGGCAGGTCAGCATCTTCAGGATAAGGAGGAGGTAATTGATATGGGTCTCCAGCAAGAATAAGATTCTTTTTTGCAAAAAAACTACCTGCCACCAATAAAGGAATAGGGGTCATGGAAACTTCGTCCATTATTACATAATCAAATATAGCACTTTTAATATTTCTGAAAATTAAACTTTGATAATTTGCTGCTACTATTCTTGAGTTTAAGGATATCTTATCTCTGTAATATTTAGCAATTTCCTTAGGAGTAGATTTTTCGCGGATTTTACCCAACCTTGTAAAAGTTTCTTCTGGATATGGTTTATTACTATATTTATAAACATATTCTATAACCTTTATAAATAAAGAATCCAGAGTACTATTTGAAAGAGTTAGGAAAAGAATATTTTTATCTGTTTCTTCAAGTAAAATATGTGCCAAAGCCGCAAGTACTGTTGTTTTACCAGTTCCAGGGGGTCCCCAGATAAATGTTATGTTCTGGGTTAATGCTTTCTCAATTGCCTGCCATTTATATTGGTCAAATTGATATTTATTTTTATATTTATTCAGATTAATATGATTATAATTTCCATAATTGTATGGTAGAGTGGCACTCCTAATTAAATATAGAATAAATTCGTTTTCTACTGCTCTTCTTTTAAGAAGAAAATTCCTTAGTTGGAAAACAGATTTTTTAAAATCTGCTATATAGTAAATTCCATTTTCTGTTGCTTTACTTATTTTCTCATAAGAAATTTGTGTTAGTGGGATAAGCAATACTATTTCATTATTAGTATGCCTTGAAATAATTCCTTTTATGAAACCACTTTCTATTCTCAGGTCAATATTATTCTTTTTACCAAATTCAGCATCAATAATTATCCGTTCATGAAAATTCCCAAAACCAACTTCATAGTATGGTATATTATTTATAATTCTTTCACTTTCAAATGTTTTACCAAACATATAATAATGTGGTCTATTTTTGAGAATTTTTATTCTTTGTATTTCAATTTCAACTGCTTTTATAACCTCATATAAAATTGGAGAAACAAAATTTCCTTCTGGTAATTGTTTTATATTTTCATCCTGTATTAGTTGATTGAGATTATTTTCGGCTTTTTGTTGCCAGGCAAGAAATGGGAGAATTTCTCTTGCCTTCTGGAATGATTTAATTGCTTTTTCTTTAAATACTGCATTTCCTGTTCTCTCAAATAACTCTTTATATCCTTCTCCCATTCTATAATATATAATCCCATCATCAGGAAACATACTTAAAAGTTGCTTAAAACAAAGTTCTCCTTCCTCTACATTTTCAATAAGTTTATCTTTACAGATATTTGCCGCTTTTGCTACTTTTTTATAAATAAGTTCTTCCATTTATAATGGTATATTTAAGGTATCTATTTCCGTTTGTAAATCACTAAAATTTGGGCCATTTGTATATTTTGCTTATGACTTTTCTACCTAAAATTTTGTTCTTTGCTCTTCGGGCAATTTTTTTAGGGTCTCCACTTGTTATCTTTTCTATATCATTAGCAGTCCTTGCCAATTTATAAAGAAAACTTACAAATTTTGACATTGTTTTCCTCCTGATTTTTACTTTAACTATAAACATTTTACCCTTTTAAAATTAAAATGATAATTCGTTATATAAATTACCGCAAACCCCAAAATGATAAAAAAGGTAGGGGGGGTGCGGAAAAGGTAGTTAAATTCCTTGATACACCTGCTCTTTGACAACCCACAGTAAGAATCACTGACCCGCTTAATAGGGGATTATGAATAGTGGCAAATTTTTCATGTCACTGTGAAAATTTGCTTAATTTAGAAAAAATATAACCTCAGAATTAATCTTATATATTTATAATTAGGTTTTTTATCTTGTTTAATATGGCTTTTTCTATCAGTTTATTGTGTTTCAATTCGCTATCTTATTCCTATTTTTCGAGTAGATTCCTTTTTTGTCTTGTCTAACATACCTTTTGGAGTAGATTTATTATATCTCAATTCAATGTCTTGACATATCTCCTTTAAAACACTAAAATATAAAACTCAGAGGTAGTTTTGGGGCCGCTAGCTCATCTGGCAGAGCACCGCCCTTTTAAGGCGGGGGTGGCAGGTTCGAGCCCTGCGCGGCCT
>DAOOVW010000055.1:0-2879 GCA_035370465.1 bacterium
CTGAGGCGCGAAAGCGTGGGGAGCGAACGGGATTAGATACCCCGGTAGTCCACGCTGTAAACGATGGGTGCTAGGTACTGGTTCGGTAAAACGAATCGGTGTCGAAGCTAACGCGTTAAGCACTCCACCTGGGAACTACGGCCGCAAGGCTAAAACCCAAAAGAATTGACGGGGGCCCGCACAACCGGTGGAACATGTGGTTTAATTCGATGATACACGAAGAACCTTACCTGGGCTTGACATCTACCTAGTAAAACCCCGAAAGGGGAATGATCCGCCTTATGGCGGAAGGGTAGACAGGTGCTGCATGGCTGTCGTCAGCTCGTGCCGTGAGGTGTTGGGTTAAGTCCCGTAACGAGCGCAACCCCTGCTCGCAGTTACTCGCTCTTCAAGAGCAGCACTCTGCGAGGACTGCCGTGGTTAACACGGAGGAAGGTGGGGATGACGTCAAGTCAGCACGCCCCTTATGTCCAGGGCTACACACGTGTTACAATGGCTATTACAAAGGGATGCAAAACCGCGAGGCGGAGCAAATCCCAAAAAAATAGCCCCAGTTCGGATTGCAGGCTGAAATTCGCCTGCATGAAGCTGGAATCGGTAGTAATCGCGGATCAGCCATGCCGCGGTGAATACGTTCTCGGGCCTTGTACACACCGCCCGTCACGCCAACTGAGTCGAGGATACCCGAAATTACATGCCATTTGCTTTTAGCAATATGGGGTAATGAGGGTATGCTCGGCAAGGAGGGCGAAGTCGTAACAAGGCAGCCGTACCGGAAGGTGCGGCTGGATCACCTCCTTTCTAAGGAGAAAAAAACCGGATACCCCTTTTTATTTGTTTGTTTCATTCCTTCTCTCATATTTTCTCTTCCTTATGGGAAAAAACATAAGAAAATATGAGAGAAGGAAATTTTTATTAAAAGCAAAAATAATAAATTATTTATTGTTATATTATTTTTCCATTTCTTTTATTTCTGATTTTTGAAAACAAAAACAATGAGTGAAAAGAAAGATTATTATGAAATTCTTGGAGTAAGTCGTGATGCTTCTATTGATGATATAAAAAATGCCTATAGAAATTTGGTTTTAAAATACCATCCTGATAGAAATCCTGGTGATAAGCAAGCAGAGGAAAAATTCAAAGAAATTACAGAAGCATATGAAGTTCTAAGTGACTCTGAAAAAAGAAAAATATATGATACATATGGACATTCTGGCTTTGGTCCGGGTGGTTTTGATTGGACACAGGACTTTTCAAGAGTTCAAAGTGATTTTTCTGACATTTTTGGAGATATTTTTGGTGACTTCTTTTCTGATATTTTTAATACAGGACGCCCTTCAACAAGGCAGAGAACAGTTGAGAAAACAAGAGGATCTGATTTAGAAGCAAAAATTTTTATCACATTAAATGAAGTAGCAACAGGAACAGAAAAATATATAAACATTTCAAGATATGACCCATGTCCAACATGTAACGGAACTGGAAGCAAGTCAGGTGTTTCAAAAACAACATGTCCAATTTGTCATGGAACAGGCAAAACAACACAAAGCAGAGGTTTTTTTACAATAACTCAAACATGTTCAAAATGCAGAGGTGAAGGATTTATAATTTCTAATCCCTGTCAAAATTGTAGAGGAACGGGGAGAGCAAAAAATATTCATAAAATACTTGTTAAAATACCAGCAGGAATTGAAAATGGGACAAGTTTAAAATTAAGAGGACAGGGCGATATTGGACAAAATAATGGAGAAAGAGGGGACCTTTATGTGACTGTTTATGTTGAAAAAAATGAGATTTTTGAGAGACAGGGTAGTGATATAATATGTGAGGTACCTATTACAATACCACAAGCAGTTTTAGGAGATGAAATAGAAGTTCCAACATTAACTGGAAAAGTTAAAGTAAAAATTCCACCAGCAACTCAGTCAGGAACTCTTTTGCGACTTAAAAATTTAGGAGTGCCAAGATTAGCTGAATATGGGAAAGGGGACCAAATATTAAAAATAAAAGTTCTCATACCTAAAAAATTATCAAGAGAAGAAAGAAATTTATATCAACAACTAAAAGAAATTGAAAACCATGATAATTATCCAGAAATAAAAGAATTTAAGAAAAAAATTAGTGAATAAAAAGAAGCAAAATAGAAACAATTAGAGTATAAAAACCAAAAAGATAAAATTTCCCTCTTAAAAAGACCCTTCTTAATAAAAAAAGAGAAACAAAACTTATAAATAAAGAAATTGTAAAGCCAGTTAATAAAAAAGTTGGATTATAAAGTTTTTTTATTTCAGGAATTTCAATAATAATTGCCCCTAAAATTGCAGGAATACCTAAAAGAAAAGAATATCTAAATGTATCTTCCCTATTTACACCTGCTATTAAACAGGAACAAATAGTTGCACCTGACCTTGAAACACCAGGTATAAGAGCAACCCCTTGAAAAATACCAGTAATAAATGATGTTTTAATATCTACTTTTTTATTTTTTTCTATTCTTTTAATTCCAGTTAAAAGAAGCAAAATAGATGTGAATAAAAAAGCAAACGATAAGAGTTTAAAATTTTCAAATATTGTTTTGTGGTCTTTTAAAAAAAAGCCAATAAATCCTGTTATAATTGATGAAATAATAATATAAATTCCAATTTTAAATTCATATGTTTCTTTTTGAAAAGTAAAAAATTTACTCCCAATTTCCTTTATATCTTTCCAGAAAAAAATAAAAATTGCAACAAGAGAGGATAGATGAAGAAAAACATCAAAGGTAATATCTACCTTAAAATTAAAAAATTTTTGAAAAATAATAAGATGTCCTGAACTACTAACTGGAAACCACTCAAAAATCCCCTGAATAATCCCAAGTATAATTGCCTCTTTCATCT
>DAOOVW010000055.1:2979-9922 GCA_035370465.1 bacterium
GGAAACCACTCAAAAATCCCCTGAATAATCCCAAGTATAATTGCCTCTTTCATCTGGGAGGGTTAGCGGAATTTATAGAGGATGTCATCTGACTTTGGATATTCTACTTCATCTTCATAGTCCTCATCTTCATCATCTCTATCTCCAGGACGAGTTGCTTTCGCTCCTGTTTGTAGTTTACCATCTGGACCTGCAGAGTAAATTATCATGACTTTTTCAATTTTTTTATCTGTGGTTCCAGAATCATATGAATCAAAAGCAACAAGATAAGTATGTCCCCAGGGGTCTAATGGTGTACCATCAGGAACAGCATCTTCTAAGTCACCCCAGCCCTCAACATTATCATCTATTTTAGGAACTGAACCATTTTTACCTCTTTGATATGTTGTCCCTGTCTGAAAAACCTGATAAGGACCATCCCATGGATGCTCAAAAGTCAATTCACTTTCATATCCAGTATCGTCCTCCTTCTTATCAACATCATAATAAGCAAAGGTACCATCAGAAGAAGTCCTACCAAATTTTTCTCCCCAATGAGGAGAATCAGTTACATAATCATCCAGAAGGTCACCATCTGCCAAATCACATAGTCGGACATACCAGCCAATATCTAATCTGACCATTGTTTCAGCACTTGCAAGGGAAGTCATTTCTGCTTTTGCCTTATCTACCAATGCCTTTTTCCTTGCCTGTCTTACTGATGGAAGAAGAAGTCCTGCCAATATTGTTATTATTACCAAAACAACAAGTAATTCAATTAGTGTAAACCCTCTCCTATTCCTTTTTCTATTCATTTTTCCCCCTATTAAAAGATATTATTACTTCCTCTTTTTTTAAGAAATAATTTTTGAGAAAGTATAGTTCCTCACTTACATTTTTCGCATATTCTCTTATTGTCCCCATTCTTCAATATCAACATCACTATCATCATCATTTAAATATATTGAATAATTATCCTCTGGTCCATCACCAGAAGGGTTTCTATCTTTTTTATTACTTCTACAGGCAACTTTGCCCGGACCACCATCAGAAGCAGGTGAAAAAGCATCCTCTATTGGGTCCCCATCAGAATCATATAATTCATTTACTTTTACCCAGATAACATTTCCTTCTAAATATAAAACATTCATCCCATCTTTATGATTTCCATGTGTAACAGCATCTGAATATATACCTTTATCACTAATAACAGGAACAGGTCTTGAACAATTATTTGAAGTTGTAAGTCCAAAAACAAAAGCATAAGAATTGTCCCAGTCATAATATGAATGGTTTTTTCCTCCCCAATTTGTAGAACCTTCTATGGTTGGTGGTGCTTCATTACCTCTATTAATACTTGATGGACACCAGAATATTTCTGTTGTTTTTATATATTTTGTATAAATACAATCATCAGGGGTTCCATATAAAGCATCAGGTTGGTCTGGGAACTTTTCATAATAGTCCTCAGCATACATTTCATAAGCAAGAGAAAATTGTTTTAAATTATTCATACAGGTTGTTCTTCTTGCTCTTTCCCTCGCAGAAGATAAAGTAGGTAGAAGGAAAGAAGCAAGTATTGCTATAATTGCTATTACAACAAGAAGTTCTATTAAGGTAAATCCTGTTTGTTGTACTTTATTATTTCTCTGTTGGGCTGGTTCTTCAAATTTCCTCTCTCTGCCAATATAAAATATCTCTTTTATTTTTTCCATTTTTCCTCCATCAATTTTTCCTTGGTTCTGCCAAAATTGGTCAATTAAATTCCCTCCACACTTTCTCACAAAGACAAGTGAAATATAAAAAGTAAGATGTGAGAAGTGGAAATCCACCCCTGCCCTCCTTTTTTAAAGGAAGGACTAATTTCCCCCTTTAGTAAAGGGGGATTAAGGGGGATTTATAAATTAAAATCCATCCCCTCGGGCATAGCCCTACGGGCGAGCCCACCTTCCTTTTATAAAGGAAGGAGTATTTTCCCCCTTGACAACGGGGGGTGAAGGGGATTTTTCTTTTTCATCTATTTTTTGACAGTACCTCTTCGTAACTTCCTCAACCACCTTCACCTGACATACTCATTGCTAATTTTATCAATGGCATGAATAGAGAAATAACTATAAAACCAACAACTCCTCCCATACATACAATAAGCATTGGCTCAAGCATAGAAGTCATTGCAGCAACTGCTGCATCAACTTCTGCATCATAAGCATCTGCAACTTTTTCAAGCATAGAATCCATAGCACCAGTTTCTTCACCAACTGCAATCATATTTGTTACCATAGCAGGAAAAACTTTTGTTCTCATCATAGGTCCTGATACACCTTCACCTTCTCTTACTCTGTTCCTTACTTCATTTATTGCCTTTGCAACAACATCATTACCAACAGTATCTCTTACTATAAGTAATGACTGTAAAATTGGTACTCCACTTGTTATTAGAGTTGCAAAAGTTCTTGCAAATCTTGAAATAATTGTTTTTGAAACAACTGGACCAAAAACAGGAATTTTCATTTTTGCCATGTCTATCCAGTATTTTGTGAACTTTATTTTTGTCAAAATTTTATAAAGCACAAATATAGAAACAACAAATATAATAATAAGATAAAATTTCTGAGTAAAAAGTTTTGAAAGGTTTATAAGTAAGATTGTTGGAGCCGGTAGGTCTGTTTCAAAATCCTTAAAAATATCTACAAATGTAGGAACTATTTTCATCATGATAAATGTTAATATACCAGAAGCAACAATAACTATTACAACAGGATATGCCATTGCCCCTTTTATCTTCCCTTTCAATTTTGCCTCTTTTTCCATAAATTCAGCAAGTCGGGCTAATACTGTTTCAAGCGCTCCACCTGCTTCTCCTGCCTTTATCATTGCAACATAAATTCTTGGAAAACTTGTAGGGTGTTTTGCAAGTGCCTCTGAAAATAAAGCACCACTTTCAATATCATCTGCAACTTTTCCCAGAACAACAGCAGCTCCTCCTTTTCTTTGTTCCTTTAAGACCCTCAATGACCTTAAAAGAGGGAGCCCTGAACCAATAAGAGTTGCTAATTGTCTTGTAATAATCATTAGTTCTTTTGGTTTAATTTTTGCCGGACCAAAAGATAGTTTTATCTGCATTCCCTGCCCTTTACCTTTTGTTTTTGCTTTTTCTTTCCCTGTTTTTTTGGCAGGTGCATTTGGTTTCACATCAGGAGATTTAGATACAGCAGATACATTTCTTGCAGGAGCAACATTTGTAATATAATAACCCATACTCTTTAATTTACCTATGGCTTCCTGTATATGTCCTGCTTCAATTGTTCCTGTTAAACTATTTCCTGATTGGTCAATTGCATTATATTGGAAATGTGGCATTTTCCCCCTCCTTAATAACCATGAATTTCTTTTGCTACCTCTTCTACTGAAGTTATACCTCTATTTATCTTTTCAAGTCCATCTTCAAGCATCGTTCTCATACCACAACTTTTTATAGCAATTTCTCTTATCTCTCCAAGTGTCTTTTTCCCTATGACTGCCTTCCAGAACTCATCATTTGGAAGTAAAATTTCAAAAATTGCAACTCTTCCTTTATAACCACCTCTACAAAATGGACACCCCTTTGCTTTATAAAACTTCATATTCCTTTTTTTAACTTCTTCTTCTGTTAAATCTAATTCAAGTAATTCTATTTCTGTTGGTTTATATTCTTCTTTACATCTTGGACACAGAACTCTTACAAGTCGCTGAGCAACAACTGCTTCAATCGTAGATGCAAGTAAAAATGGTTCAGCTTGCATATCCATAAGTCGCATAATTGTACTTGGAGCATCATTTGTATGTAATGTACTTAAAACTAAATGTCCTGTGAGTGATGATTGTATAGCCATCTGTGCTGTCTCAAAATCCCTTACCTCTCCAACAAAAATAATATCAGGGTCCTGCCTTAAAATACTTCTTAAACATCTTGCAAAATTAAGTCCTATATTTTCTCTTATTGGGACCTGAATTGCTCCTTCAAGCATATATTCTACAGGGTCCTCTGTGGTAATAATTTTTACATCAGGAGTATTTATTTTCCTCAAAACAGCATAAAGAGTTGTTGTTTTTCCACAACCAGTTGGACCTGTTGCAAGAATTATACCATATGGTTTGTGAATAATGCTTTCAACAGTTTCCATATCTTTTTCAAGTAATCCCAAATTTTCAAGTTCAAATATCGTTTTTCCCCTATCAAGAACTCTCACTGCTAAACATTCTCCAAAAACAGTTGGAACTGTATTTACTCTAAGGTCAACTGCTCTCCCCATAACTGAAAGTTCAATTCTACCATCCTGTGGAAGACGCCTTTCTGCTATATCCATACCAGCCATAATTTTAAATCTACAGAAAAGTGCAAATGAAAGTCCTTTTGGAGGATGAACAAGGTCATACAAAACACCATCAACTCTATATCTTACTCTAAAATCATCTTCAAATGGCTCTAAATGAAGGTCTGATGCATTATCTCTTACTGTTTGTAAAAGTATAAGGTCAAAAAGTTTTACAACTGGCGGAAGAGAAGCAATTTCTTCCAATGATGTTATTGTTGCATATTCTCCCTGAGAAGCAATTGCATTTAGTTCTTCCATTTCTTCAATATCCTGAGCAAGCCATTTTATAAGGTCATCAATTGTCTCTATTTCTTTTCCATAATATGTATCAAGTATATCATTTATATCATTTTCATCTGCAAGAACCATTTTAATTTTATATCCCAAAATGAATGATATATCATCCTGAATATTTAAACTTAAAGTATCTCCAACTGCTAATGTTAATGTATCTTTTTCAAGTTTTACCGGTACAACATTATATGTTTTTGCAAGAGCAGAAGGGAAAGAATCAATTGCTTTTTTATCAATTACTGTATTCTTCAAATCAACCATTTCAACCCCATGTTGAATACTTAAAACTCTTTTCAAGTCCTTTTCAGAAACAAAATTCATTTCAACTAATATCCTGCCTAAAAAATTCCCACTTTTTCTTTGTTCTGCTAAAGCAACCCGCAATTGCTCTTCTGTTATTAATCCCTGCTCTATTAACATTTCCCCTAAAAGTTTTTTACCTGGCATTTTATTTCTCCACTTTTACATCCTGTATACCATCTTGCTTTATCACCTTTGCTGCCATTTCTTCATCTATAATTCCTTCTGCAATAAGTTGACCTTTTGTTGATTCAGGGTCATAAGCATAAATCATAACATCATCAAAACTAATTTTTCCTGCTTTAAAAAGGTCCATTAAACAGGCATCTAATGTTACCATCCCCCATTTTGCCCCTGTCTGAATTTCAGATACAATTCTATATGTTTTCCTTTCTCTAATTAAATTTTGAATTGAAGGAGTTGCAACCATTATTTCAAAAACAGCAACTCTGCCTTTTTTATCAACTCTTGGAAGAAGTAATTGTGAAATAATTGCAAGAATTGAAACAGAAAGCATAACTCTTATCTGTTCCTGCTGTGCAACAGGGAAAATATTTACCATTCTATCAACTGTTCTTGAAGCACCTGTTGTATGAAGTGTTCCAAACACAACATGCCCTGTCTCTGCTGCTGTAACTGCTGCTTCAATTGTTTCAAGGTCTCTTAATTCACCAACAAGGAATACATCAGGGTCCTGTCTTAAACCTCTCCTTAATGCTTCTGCAAAAGTTGGGACATCTACTCCTAATTCTCTTTGATTGATTATTGACCTTTTATGAGTATGATAATACTCAACAGGGTCTTCAATTGTAATAATATGTTTTTCAAGATTTGCATTTATCCAGTTAACCATAGACGCTAATGTCGTTGTTTTTCCACTTCCTGTTGGACCTGTTACAAGAATAAGCCCTCTTGGTCTTGTTAGAAGATATTCCATTGTTCTTTGTTCAAGCCCTATTTGCTCAAATGTCAAAAATGTATATGGAATTAATCTTAAAGCCATTGCAATATCCCCTCTATCTTTGTAAACACTAACCCTAAATCTTGCAAGGTCTTTAAAAGCAAACCCAAAATCAGTCCCACCTACTTTTTGTACTTCTTCTTGATGCTCTCTTGAAGTTATTGCTTTCATATAATTAACCGTATCTTCAGGAGTTAATGGGTCAGTGTCGGCTTTTACAAGTCCTCCATGAAGTCGCAACATTGGTGGGAGTCCAACAGCAATATGCAGGTCAGAAGCATTCTCTTTAACAACAAGTTCAAGTAATTCCTCAATTCTTTTAGGCATCTATTCCTCCTTCTCCAACAATAGAAACAACTTCTTCAAAAGTTGTTATTCCTATTTTAACTTTTTCAATTCCATCTTCATACATAGTTCTCATTCCAGACCTTCTTGCTGCTTGCCTTAAAGTAGATATATCTGCTCTTTTTAATGTTAGTTCTCTTAATTCATTATTCATAATAAATATTTCAAAAATTGCTATTCTTCCATGATAACCAGTAAAATTACATTCATTACATCCTTTTGGACGACAGACATTGACTTCTTCGCCCTCTTTAATTTTTAATTTTCTCTTTAATTCCTCATCTGGCTCAATTTTTTCTTTACAATATGGACAAAGTATTCTAACAAGTCGCTGTGCCTGTACACCCTGAACGGATGAGGCAATAAGAAAAGGTGCCATTCCCATATCAATCAATCTTGTTATTGCACTTGGAGCATCATTTGTATGAAGTGTTGAAAAAACAAGGTGTCCTGTAAGGGCGGCTCTTAAAGCGATATCCGCTGTTTCTGTATCTCTAATTTCTCCAACTAATATAATATCCGGGGACTGCCTTAAAAAAGCACGCAAAACACTTGCAAAAGTCAGACCAATATCAGCATTTATTGGTGTTTGATTAATCCCTGGAATTTGGTATTCAACAGGGTCTTCAACAGTCATTAATTTCCTATCTATTGTATTTAATTTCTGTAAGGAAGCATAAAGAGTTGTTGTTTTTCCACTTCCTGTTGG
>DAOOVW010000056.1 GCA_035370465.1 bacterium
GTCAGAAGGAGCATCTGGAAAAGAATTTACATCTAAAAATAAAGTTAAAGTAATATACAAAAAAATTCCTGATTTTCATTCTGTTGCTGTCGGTGTGTTTGTAAAAGTTGGAAGTAGAACAGAAGATGAAGAAATTTCAGGAATTTCACACTTTGTTGAACATATATTATTCAAAGGAACAAAGAAAAGAACGAGTAATCAAATAAAAGAAGAAATTGAAGGAGTTGGCGGTATGTTTAATGCCTTCACATCTGAAGAAGCAACATGTTATTGGATAAAAATTCTTGATGAATATTTAGAAAAAACATTTGATGTTTTATCAGATATGATTGAAAATCCTGCTTTAAAGAAAGAAGATATTGAAAAAGAAAGGGCTGTTATTCTTGAAGAAATAAAAATGTATAAGGATATACCTGCAAAATATGTTCATGAAATTTTTGATTCCATGCTTTTTGAAGGGCATCATTTGGGAAGACCAATTGCAGGGACGGAAGAAACAGTTAAGAAAATTACAAAAGAAGATATGGAAAAATATATGAATGAACTTTATGGTTCTTCAAATATTGTAATAAGTGTTGCTGGAAATTTCTCTGAAAATAAAATCAGAGATTTAAGCAAAAAATATTTTAAATTAAGAAATGGAAGGAAAATTACCTTTCCAAAATGGCAGGGAAATGAAAGTGGACCAAAAGTAAAAGTTCTAAAAAAAGATACTGAACAAACTCATATTGTAATTGGTGGTCTTGGATATTCAAGAGAAGATAATAGAAAATATCCATTATGTGTTTTAAATACAATTCTTGGTGGAAATATGAGCAGTCGTCTTTTTAATAAAATAAGAGAGGAAATGGGACTTGCTTATGAAATAGGAAGTTTTATAAGGAATTATACTGACACAGGTGCTTTTATAATTTCTGCTGGTGTAAAACATTCAAATTCACTTAAAGCAACAGAAGCAATTATTGGAGAACTTGTAAAAATAAGAAATGAAGGGGTAAATGACGATGAAATTGAAAGAAGTAAAAAATATTTAATTTCCCATACTCTTATGGGACTTGAAGGGAATCTTGAATACATGATGTTTCTTGGAGAACAACGACTTTTAAGAGAGAAAATTACATCTGTGGAAGAAATAAGAAAAAAAATAGAAGAAGTTACAAAAGAGGATGTTAAAGAAGTTGCAGAACAACTTTTTACTCAGAAAAATTTTTATTTAGCAATGATTTCTCCTTATGGAGAGGGAAAAAAATTTCTAAAAATAACTGATGAACTAAAATAAAAACTTTAAAAAGGAGGATTTAAATGTCAAATGAAATTTTAAATGGAATTAAAGAAAGTGTTATAGTGGGAGATGCAAAAAAAACAGAAGAATTAGTAAATAAAGCGGTAAAAGAGAATATTGAAGTTAAAAAAATTTTAGATGAAGGACTTATTGCAGGGATGATGGTTGTTGGAGAGAAGTTTAAAAATAATGAATATTATGTTCCAGAAGTTCTAATTGCTGCCAGAGCAATGCATAAAGGAATGGATATTATAGAACCATTAATTGTTCAGGCAGGAATAAAACCAGTTGCAAAATTAGCAATAGGAACAGTAAAAGGAGACCTGCATGATATAGGTAAAAATCTTGTAGTTATGATGTGGAAAGGTGCTGGATTTGAAGTAGAAGACCTTGGAATTGATGTTCCACCAGAAAAATTTGTTGAAGCAGCCAATAGAGGCACTCAGATTATTGGAATGAGTGCCCTTTTGACAACAACAATGATAGCAATGAAAGAAGTGATTGAAAAGTTAAAAGAAACAGGAATAAGAGATAAAGTTAAAATTATTATTGGGGGCGCTCCTGTTACACAGGAATATGCGGATGAAATTGGTGCAGATGCTTATGCACCAGATGCTGCCACAGGTGTAGATAAAGTGAAAGAATTGCTAAATATTAAATAAGAAGGGATAGGGTATATATTGGTAAATTTTAAATATATTTCAAAAATCTTATGGATATTTTAAAAATATTTTTTCTTTTTATCTTTTCGTTCATTCTTGGAAGTATACCTTTTGGTTATGTTTTATGTAAAATTATTAAAAAAATTGACATAAGAAAATATGGAAGTGGAAATATTGGTGCTACTAATGTTTACAGGGTATGTGGAGGATTTTTAGGGTCATCTGTTTTATTTCTTGATATAATAAAGGGCTATATCCCTGTTTTCATTTCAAGAAATTTTTTTGAATTTTCTTCTATAATTTCAATATTGATAGGACTTGCTGCTATTTTAGGGCATACTTTTTCTCCTTTTTTAAAAGGTAAAGGCGGAAAAGGAATTTCAACAAGTTTTGGTGTTATAATTGCTCTTTTCCCATTATCTGCTTTTTGTTCTTTTATTATTTTTGTTCTTGTTTTGTTTATTTTTCATATTGTTTCTGTTGCATCAATTACTGCAAGTTTTTTTCTCCCAATTTCTATTTATATTTCCTCCAAGGATATTCCTTTAACTATTTTTGGAATAATAATTTTTATTTTTATTATCTATACTCATAGAGAAAACATTAAAAGATTAAAAAAGGGAAAGGAGAAAAGGATAATTTTGCCATGGGAGAAAAAATAGGTATTTTAGGAAGTGGTGCTTGGGGAATTTGTTTATCACTACTACTATCAAAAAAAAATAATGAAATTACTCTCTGGGAACCAATAAAAGATAATTATGAAATTCTTATAAAAGAGAGGGAAAGTACAATTTATTTCCCTGGTGTAAAAATTCCAGAAAATGTAGTTATAACAAACTCTATTGAAGAAACAATAAAAAACTCTAATAATTTAATTATTACAGTAAGATCTACTTTTTTTAAAGAAACAATTGAAATAATTGAAAAACATTATTCAGACCAAAAAATTCTTGTTGGAACAAAAGGAATGGAAGTAAAGACAAAAAAATTCTTTTCTGAAATAATAGAAGAGAGAAGAATTGTTAAAAACTATGGAATTATTTCAGGACCAACAATTGCCCGTGAAATTGTATATGGTTTTCCATCAGCAGCAGTAATTGCTTCAAACTGTAAAGATATATCTTTATATTTTCAAAAACTTTTAAGCAGTGATATTTTCAGAGTATATATTACAAAAGATATAAAGGGAGTTCAGGTAGGTGGTTCTTTTAAAAATGTTATTGCAATTGGAGCAGGTATTATTGATGGACTCCAATTGGGTATGAACACAAAGGCATCATATTTAACAAGAGGGTTGAATGAAATGATAAAAGTGGGCAGGAAACTTGGAGGAAAAGAAAAAACATTAAGAGGGCTTTCAGGTATTGGAGACCTGATAACAACTTCTTTTAGTAAATATAGCAGAAATAGAAGTTTTGGAGAAGGAATTATAAGAGAGGGCAAAGAGAATTATCTGGAAAAAACAAAAATGGTAATTGAAGGCATATATGCAACAGATGTCTACTATACCCTTTCTCATAGATTGAAAGTTGAACTTCCTATAACATCATCAATTTACAGAATAATTTTTTCAAATAGCAGCCCAACGGAAGAAATAAATTATTTAATGAAAAGGAAACTTAAAAGAGAATGAATGAAGAAAAAGAAAAATTTTTCTATATTGGAGATGTAAGTAAAATAACAGGAATACCTGAACATATTCTTAGATACTGGGAGGGAGAATTTAGAATTTTAAAGCCAATAAGAGATCAGAGAGGACATCGTCTTTATAGTGAAAAAGACATTGAAAAAATTAAAAATATAAAGTTGCTTATTTATAAAGAGGGTTATAAAATAAAAGGTGCAAAGAAAAAAATAAAAACGAAAGAGGATAAAAAAAGTAAAAAAGGAATTGTTGATTTTTTAAATTACTTAATAAAAGAAATAGAAGGGATAAAAAAATGTTTAAAATAGGAGTTCTTGCTTCTGGAAAAGGGACAAATTTAAAGGCAATCATTGATTACATAAAAGGTGAGAAGGCATCTTTTGAAATAGGGATTGTTTTAAGTGATAATTTAGATGCAAATGCATTGACAATAGCAAAAAATGAAGGAATAAAAGCAGAATATATTTCACCAGGAAGATACAAAACATATCTTGAACCAGAAATTGAGAAAAAATATGTAAATATTCTAAAAGAAAACAAAGTAGAACTTGTATGCCTGGCTGGTTTTATGAGAGTGATAAAAAAAACATTTTTAGAAAATTTTTCAAATAAAATTATAAATATCCACCCTTCCCTTCTTCCATCTTTTCCTGGTATTGAAGCATGGAAACAGGCACTTGAATATGGTGTAAAATTTACTGGTTGTACTGTCCATTTTGTTAATAATAGAATTGATGCAGGCCCTATTATAATGCAAGCAGTTGTTCCCATTTTATCAGATGATACACCTGGATCATTACATAAAAGAATTCAGGAAAAAGAACATATAATATACCCATTATCAATTAACTTAATTTCAGAAGGAAGAGTAAGTATTTCTGGAAGAAAAGTACTTATAAAATAAAAATCCCCCTTTTTCCCCGTTGTCAAACGGGAAAGATTAAACGAAAAGAGGTAAAAATGCACACTAACCAAGATATAAAAATAAGAAAAGCAACAATAAAGGACACAAAACATATTAAAAAAATTGTAGATAAATTTGCTGATGAGGAAAAAATGCTTCCTTTATCTTATAATCAGATATACGAAAGAATTAGGGATTTCTGGGTAATTGAATCAGGAAAACAAATTATTGGTTGTGGGTCTTTAAAACCAACATGGAAAGACCTTGCTGAAATAAGGTCGCTTGCAGTAAAAGAGAATTTTCAAAAAATGGGATATGGAAAATTGTTAATTGAAAATATATTAAAGGAAGGGGAACAATTGGGCTTTAAAAAAATTTTTGTTCTTACATATAAGCCAGGATATTTTGAAAAATTTGGATTTAAAAAAATATCAAAATCAAAGTTGCCACATAAAATCTGGTTTGATTGTATAAATTGCCCAAAATTCCCAAAATGTGATGAAACAGCGTTAATAAAAGAACTTATAAAAAAATGAAAAAATTAATATTAATAATTTTTCTTCTATTCTTTCCTTCTATTCTTGAAAGTAAAGTTTTCTTCGGAGAAAATATAAAAATAGAAAGTATAAAAGAAGACATTTTTGCTCTTGGGGAGAAAATAGAAGCAAAAGGGAATCTTGAAAATGAATTTATTGGAATTGGTAGAAATATTCTTTCTGACATTTCTTTAAATGGAGATTATATTGGAATTGGGTTAAATCAGAAGTTAAAATGTGAAAGTAAAAGCGATGTTTATATGTTAGGAAATAATGTTGAAACGACAGGAAATATAAAAGGGAGTATAGCAATATTTGGTAGTATTATTTCACTAAAAGGTAATATAGAAAAAAATTTAAGGTTATTTGGAGAAAAAATCTTTCTTGATACAAATGTAGATGGAAATACTGTAATATGGGGACAGAATATTTATCTTAAAGGAAATTTTGGGAATTTAGTAATTCATAGTGACGAAATAAATTTTAATGAAATGTCAGTTATAAATGGAAATCTTGTTTATTATTCCAAAAAAGAAATGGATTTTAAAAATGTAAAAATTAAAGGCGAAAAAATCTGGAAAAAACCAATGAGTGAGACAATAAAAGAAAAAATGCCTATTTTGAAACTAAAAAGTTTTTATAATTTCCTTTCACTTTTATTCCCTTTCTTTTTTATGCTCTGGTTCACTCCCAATGTTCTTTCTCAGACAGCAATTTATTCAGGGAAAAAATTTTTATATTGTTTTGGACTTGGTATTATTTTAATATTGATTACTTTAATAATTGTTCCCATTATATTTGTAACAATAATTGGCATCCCTTTTGGTCTTATTGTAAGTTCTATATTTATTTCTTGTGTATATGTCTCAAGGGTTTTTCCACTAATTTTTGTTGGAAGAAAAATACTTTTTAAACTTCCTGATAAAAGAATAACATGGTTTTTTTCAACTTTTATTGGTGTTTTATTTTTTACTTTAATTTCAATAATCCCGAATTTAAAACTTTTACTTAATTTAATTACTATACCTGTTGGTTTTGGAGCAATTGTTTTAGGAAGAGTTGACCAATTTAAAAAACTAAAAAAAGCAAATTTTTTATAAAAAGGAGGCAAAAATGAAAATAAAAATTATTTCCAACTTAATAAAGGAAGTTAATGAAAAAAATTTATCAAATAATCTATTTTATCTTGCAAAAAACCCTCTCCCTTTTAGAAAATTAAATTATACTATACCAGGACATTCTAAAAATACACTATATGAAACAGATGATTTTATAGAAAATGAACTTGCAAAATATGGCTATAAAATTGAAAAAGAAGAAGGGAAAGTTCAAGCATACGGCAGGGATATAACAAAACCAAAAAGTTCTCAATATGCTCCACCATCCCCAGAATCGCCCTGGTATACTGCTCATAATTTATATGCAAAAAAGAAAGGTAAAACTTATCCTGATGAAATTATTTTAATTGTTTCCCATAAGGACTCCCAAAGTTGGGTGGATTCTCCTGGTGCTTATGATAATGCTGTTGGAGTAGTAAGTAATATGGAAATTGCAAGAATACTTTCAAATTACGAATCTGTTCGTTCACTATATTTCCTATTTTGTAATGAAGAACATACACCATGGACAAGTATAACTGCTGCAAAAAACGCCAAAACACGAGGAGATAATTTGATAATGATAATCAATATTGATAGTATTGGTGGTAAATCAAAAGAAGAGGCTGAAACAGGGGCAAAAACAAATGTAACTCTTTACACAACTGATGAAGGAGAAAAAATTGCTGACCTTATGATAGAATTAAATAAAATATATAATATTGGACTAATTCAAAGAAAATATAAAAGAACGTCTCCTGGGGATGATGATGGTTCATTTATCAAAGAAGGATATAAGGTAGCAGTAGCAAATATTGGCTCTTATCCTTATGCGGACCCAAATTATCATGATGAAAAAGATATTCCTGAATTTGTGGATATACAAAATGTAAAAATGTCAACTCAAGCAATATTATCTTCAATTTTAACAATTGACAAGGAGGGAATAAAATGAAAATAGTTGTTGCATATTCTGGTGGACTTGATACATCTATAATAATAAAATATCTGATAGAAAAATATAATGCAGAAGTTATTGCTTTTACTGCAAACATAGGACAAAAAATAAAAGAAAAAGAACTTGAAAAAAAAGCACTAAAAACAGGAGCAAAAAAATTTTATTTTAAGGATTTAAGGGAAAAATTTGTTAAAAATTACATCATCCCATCTCTAAAAGGTTCTGCTCTTTACCAGGACAAATATCCAATGGCAACTTCATTATCAAGACCTTTGATTGCAGAAGAAATGGTAGAAATAGCAAAAAAAGAAAAAGTTGATGCAGTTGCACATGGTTGCACAGGGAAAGGAAATGACCAGGTAAGATTTGAACTTACATTTAAATACTTATCTCCTGAACTTAAAATAATTGCTCCTTTAAGAGAATGGGATTTTAAATCCAGAGAAGAAGAAATTGAATATGCAAAAAAGAATAAAATCCCAATTCCTGTCTCAAAAGAAAAACCATATAGTATTGATGAGAATTTATGGGGTATATCAATAGAGTGTGGAAAATTAGAAGACCCATGGGAACAACCACCAGATGATGCATATCAAATTACCATATCTCCTGAAAAAGCACCTGATAAACCAACATATATTGAAATTGAATTTGAAAAAGGAGTTCCTGTTGGTCTCAATGGGAAAAAGATGGATATTTTGAAAATCATAGAATTTCTTAATAAAGTTGGTGGTGAAAATGGAGTTGGTAGAATTGATATGGTTGAAGATAGAGTTGTTGGTATCAAATCAAGAGAGATATATGAAGCACCAGCAGCAGTTATTTTACATACATCACATAGTGAACTGGAAAAACTTATTTTCACAAAAGAATTATGGGAATTTAAAAAACTTGTTTCAATTAAATTTTCACAACTTATTTATTACGGAAATTGGTTTTCTGATTTTAGAGAATGTTTAACCGCATTTGTTGAAGAGACACAAAAATATGTAACAGGAAAAGTAAAAGTAAAGTTATACAAAGGGAATTGTGAGGTTGTTGGTAGAAAGTCCCCTTACTCACTTTATATTGAAGAACTTGCAACTTATACTGAAAAAGATATTTTTGACCATAAAGCATCAAACGGTTTTATTGAAATTTTTGGACTTTCTGCTTTACTTGAAGGAAGGAGAAAATTAAAAACTAAAAAAGAGAAATAAAATGCTGATTTTTAAAAGATTTGTGCCTCTGTTCTGGTTAAGATAGAAGAACATGGTTCTCTAGGAGAACCATGTTCTTGAAAAGAGTATTTTGTTTCTGCCTATCTTTTCAGGACATGGGCTTAAAATCGTTATGCCGTCAAGACCATATCCTAATTGCAGGAATTTTAAAGGTTTTTCTTTCTACAAAGAAAATGCGATTGAGGGCTGCGACTTTTAGCCAGAGATGAAAATCGCATCAATATATTTTTGTTTGGTAAAAATATATTGATATAATAATAGCAAAAGATATTTCCCCTCACTCCGCCCTCTCCCCTCCACCACAAAGATTGGCGGACAGAATTAGGGGAGAGGCTCGCCCGTAGGGTTCCTCGCTTTTGGCTACGGATTATGAACTACGCCCGAGGGATTAAAGTGAGGGGAGAATTAAAGTAAGACAATAAATTTGCTGTCAAATTTGTATAAGGTGGTGGTAAGACAATATAGAGAAACACAGTAGTTCATATGAACAACCGAGGCTATGGGAGATTTAAAGAAGCCCCGACCTTTGGTCGGCGTTCTTCACTTTCCCTTTATGACGAGGTGTTCCTATTCTACAAGGTGATACTAAAAAACCATAGTGCTCGGCAAATTCTAAATAAGACCTTTGTAATACCGTATCATACACAGCTGCTTTTACAACCGCCGCCTTTAAGTTGTCTAATACTACTTTCTTTACCACTCCCTCAAAATATTCAAACCCATCCTGCTGTAACCTTAACCATGTACTTATCTTCTGGTCAAAAACAAACTTAACAAATATATGTCTACTATAACTTAATACCATCCCAAAACACCACGCCTTCCGCAACCTTTTCTCCACAAAATCATACATCAATCCACTATATCCAAAATCTACCTGTGCCTCTTCTCCCGGTGCTGTCTCTATACGAAAGTATTTATCAGACTCTTTTTCCCTTATATTCTTTATATATCGCCTCACAGAATCATAACTCCCTTTAAATCCATAGTTGTCTCTTAATCGTTCGTATATCACCTGTATACTACAATTTTTACTTATTAATTCTTCTACCCTGTCGTGATATGGAACTACTTTGGAACCTTTTCTTTCTCCTATCCCAATCATACCTGATTCTTCTAAAAATTTCTCTATTATCTCCAAAGAAGGTAGTTCACCTTCCAATAAATTATGCCAGTTAGCCCATTGTCTGTATTTTGATACCGTCCTCCTGTTAATTCCCAACATCTTTGCTATCCGACGATTACTCTCTTTCATCCTTAAACATCTTAACATCTCTCTTATATCTATCACTTTTATTCTCCTTCCTGCCATAATATACCTCCTTTCAGGTCTTTAGGATGTTTCCTAAAAGGTTACATATTTAGACACTTTTTACAATCTTTTTCTCCCTATTCGACCTGGCGCACTATGAGTGCCGATAGTTAGTACATTATACCCTGCTTGGTGACACCTTCCTTCCTCTGTTATCTTTATCTCCCCTTTCTTTTCTAATATCGGTACTATCTCTCCTATATAATCTCCTAATCTCCTGCCACATGGACAATCTAATATGTACCATACTTCTTTTAATGCTTTTTCCA
>DAOOVW010000057.1 GCA_035370465.1 bacterium
AAATACTCATTATAATCGTTTGTATACATAAAAATTGCCATCCCACATTGTTTTAAGTTATTCATACAAATAGAACCTTTTGCTTTCTCCCTTGCCTGTGATAATACAGGTAATAACATCGCTGCTAAAATCGCAATTATAGCTATTACCACAAGCAATTCAATCAATGTGAACCCTCCGCCACAAGACACAGCGGACGCTGAAATACTCGCTTTTCTTTTTCCAACTCCTTCCTTTTGTAAAGGAAGGTGGGCTCGCCCGTAGGGTCCACAGAATTTCTCTGGGCTACGCCCGAGGGGATGGATTTTAAATCTTCCCTCACCCCTCTTTACTAAAGAGGGGAATATTTTTATTCTTACCATCTTACACCTCCTTCCGCCACAAGACATGGCGGATGCTTAAATACACTTTTTTGTTTTCCATCCACCAAATAGATGGTAGATGCTTAAATACACCCCCTCTTTTTTCCATCTCTTCACTTCTTTAAAATCTCCTCTCACCCCTTCCGCCACAAATCCTGTCGGACAGATACTTTGTTAAAGAGGGGAGTTTTTTTGTTTCTATCTTTTCCTCACCTCCTTTTCTTAATTGTCTAACTTTATTATACACTATAAAAAAATTTTACCAAGAGGCAAATTTTCCTCCCTTTATTTTCTGAATTTAGTCCCACCAGAAAAGAATTCCCAAATTAAATTGTCTACCTTCTTTAAAAATTTTATATCCATCTAATATCTCTCTACTACTAAATCTGTGAGTTATGATATCGGAAATTTTTAAAATTCTTTTTCTTATATAAAAAAGTGTTTGATAAAAGTTTTCTGTATCTATTCCACATGTTGTCTTTATTGTTAATTCTTTTATTTTTATCTGGTCAAGGTCTACTGCACATCTTTCTTTATCAAAATATTGTGCCTGAAATAAAACTTTCCCTCTGTATTTCATAAATTGAACTAATTTATCTGTTGTCTCTGGAAATCCAACTGTATCATATAGGTAGTCAAATCCATCAGGAGCAATTTCTTTTAATTTGTTTTCTAAATTTTCATCATCTATATTAAAAGAAAAAGCAAATTTCTTACTAAATTCAACTCTCTCAGTATCTTTATCTATCAAAACTGGTATTGCATTTTTATAACTTGCAAGTTGAGATGCACATATCCCTAAAATTCCACTTCCTATTATAATAATTTTTTCTTGTGGTTTTATTTCAAGTGCATTTATTCCTCTTGTTGCAACTGATGATAATTGAGTAAAAACATTTGTTTCAAGTTCAAATTTATCTGGAATTTTTGAAGATAGAAACAGGTAGTTTCTCCAATCTCCAATAGAATAGGAAAGATGTGCTCCCCACATACTATAAATTTCTTTTTCTTTCCATTTCCCATCTCCTGCACATCCATATACAACATCTCCTTCTTTGAAATTTTTGACATTTTCTCCTACTTTTTCCACTACTCCTATTCTATGATAACCCGGTACACATGGAAACTTTGTCCCTATATGTTTTCCTTTTAATATCCATCTCTCTGTCCCAGGAGATATTGCTGTTATTATTGTTCTAACACCTATATCATCTTTCCCAATGTCTTCAAGTGTTAATTCCTTTAATTCAATTTCATTTTCTCTTGTAAAAACCACTGCTTTTGTCTTCATTATTCACCTCACATTTCAAAAACAATTTTAAATGCTTTTTTTTCTTTTAATAGTTTGAAACCATATTCAATTTCAGAAAAAGGTAAAACATTGGAATAAAAATACCTCAATTCAATTAAATTCATTCTTAAAAGATAACACAAATAATTGTGTGTTTCACACTCACCAGGGGATTTAAAAATAAATCTATTATCCTCTTTATATTCACCAAATACATCTTCTTCTTCATAACTTGCATAAGGAGCAATACCACCTTTTTCTGATATAACTTCTAAACAATTAACTACCAATTCCTTATTGCCAGTTGTATCAATAACAAAATCAACTCCTTTCCCTTCTGTTATTTCTTTTACTTTTTTTATAAAGTTCTCTTGTTTTGTATTTATTGTCCAATCTGCCCCTAAATTTTTTATATATTCAAGTGTTTTTTGATTTCTGCCAATAATTATTACAGGAAAACAACCTAAAATTTTTGAAAAATAACATAAATTCATACTGACTGCCCCTGAACCAAGAATTAAAATTGATGAATTTAGTTTAACTCCAATGTTAAATAAAAAACCTGCTGTCTCTTTTGCAGTTATAAGCATTGTTGCATCTGCTGGTGAAATTTTTATATCTGATGGTAATTTTAATTGATAAATACAATAGTTATTAAATTCTTTACCTGGATTGTCTTCTTTAAATGCATTTAAATCAGTAATAACTCCATATTCAGCAAAACCACCAAGGGCTGAAAAATATCCATTTGTTTGCTGACCCGCATATACAGCAGTTGGTCTTAAAATTATATCACCTTCTTCTATATATCTTACTTTCTTTCCTTTTTTAATCACTTGCCCAACACTTTCATGTCCAACAATAACTGGATAATTTTTAGCCCAGAACATTTTACTGTTTATTATTTTTAAGTCGGTACCAGAACATGTTGCGCAAGATAGTGTTTTACATAAACATTGATAATCATCTATCTCAGGAATGTCAATTTCTACCAATTTTATATCCCCTCTGCCTTCACTAACAGCAACTTTCATTTTATTTTCCATTTTCTTTTTCCTCCTCTCTGCCTTTTTATTTTTTTCTATGTCTAACTTTACTATACAACATAAGAAAATTTTGTCAAGTCAAGTTCGCCATTTCATTTTGGGCAATTATGAAAACACTTGTAAATAAATGGGTTAAAGAGATTTTAATTTGTTCACTACATTTCACTACATATTTGCAGAAACCCGTATGAAATAAAACATTTTCATTTTTGAGTGGCGAACTTGTCTTGTCAAAAGGTAAATTTTTTCTCATTTTTTATTTTTCAATTTTATTTAAACCTTTTAGTTGAGATTGAATTAATGAAATTTTGTACTTAAAGTCATCTTCATTTAAAAAATTCTCATATGCCTCTGGATGATATCCAAAATCAGGATTCCTTTTAAAAATCTCATAAGCACTTTTTGTAATTTCAAGTTCGTCTTCTAATACCTTTTTTATTTTTATTGTTTCTTCTTTTTTCCCCTTTTTATATTCCCTCAAATTCACATAAAAACTCACTATATTTAGAGAACTTCTAAAACTTAAATATACATAGTTGGCAAGGTCAATCTCTCTCTTTAATCTTTTGTTGTCTTCTTTTTTCATACCCTGTTCAAGAATTTTTAGTCCCTCTTTCCATTTCTTTGTTAACTTTTCCATCTGATAACAAAATGTCTCATAGGGAATATCTAAAAATGTCTCTAAATTATCACCTACTTTTAAATGCCCTTTTTCATCTCTTGGTAATGGTCTCCATGACGGGATAGCATCAACTTTTTTTGCATCAATTGATAATGGATAGACAACTGCGTAATTTATAGGACCATTGTATGTAAAAGGTACAGAAAAGGGATAGTTAGAAAATGCAATTGAAAATTCCTTCCATCCATTTATTACTTTTTTATAGGCACTATTACCAAATTCTGAAATTGCTACTTCTTTTATTATTTCTTTTTTGCTTTTTTCACTGGTTGAAAATTTTCCTGCAATTTTACTCATTGGTGATATATTTCCACCAAATATCCAGCAACTTAAAAATCCATCTATTTTCATCTTCCTCATTCTATCAAGTTTTTCTGCAAAATTATGGATAGCAGGAATATATGGAATAGTTACAATTTCATGAGTGGTTGACATCTGTAATTTCGCCATTGTTCTCATACCTCTATTTTTAGCAAGAACTATTACCTGTTTGAATCTTGGTGAAGGTCCTATATAAGATAGAGAATATTCATCAACAGGATATCTTTTCCCTTTCATAAATTTATATCCACCTCTTTCAAAATCCCCCATTAAAATTACATCTTCTGGAAGGGAATTTATTAAGTTTTTTTGTGGTTGTGGTTCAATTATGTTCCAACTCCATGACCAGGCAATTACATCTGCATTTTTGTTTGCATCTTTAACTCCTTTATTTATAAGGGTTATTATTTCCGAAACAACTTCATATGGTTGCCTTTTTTCACATCTCTTACAATAAAAACCCTGTCTTGCCCATTCTATCATTTCAGGAAAATTCTTTACCTCTTTTTTCCATTTTGGAAAATGACTATAACAATGTGTATGAAATTCACTTGCAGTTATACAAAAAATACCTCCAAGTCCAGAAACATCTTTAAATAAATTGTAGCAACTTTCATATAAGAAGTCCCTTACTTTTTGTGTTGATGAACATAATGCATAATATTTGCCTGAAAAATCAGTTCCAACCCAGATATGTGGTTGTCCTTTTACATCAGGATGTTTTTCCCAGAATTTGTCTTTTTCTACTAATCCCCTTGGTTCACATAAATATAAATAAACTTTTATCCCAAATTTAGATGTGTATTCAACAAATTTCTTTAAACAATCTAATTTATCTTTATTTCCAAACTCTGGAAAAGGACTTGATGAAACAACTTCTCTTAAAATACAATGCAACCACACAGAATCAAATCCCTCATCCCTTATCTCTTTTAAATACCATTCAGGATGGTTGGCAATTGAGTCCTCTATTTCTCTTCCATAAAAATCACTTAATGGCGACCTTGTTATTGCTGGTGTAAAATATCTTTTCATTTTTCTCCTTTTTATATTCAAAAACAATTATACTATATCCCTTAATATAAGGTACTTTTATTAATACATAATTATTTTCAATTTTAAAACTATATTCTTTGCCTTGTGAAACATCATAGACCTTTTTTATTTCTTTATTGTCTAATTTTAATTTCATATCAATATCAGTTACTTCAACTGGCTCTTCAATTATATTTACTTCTCCTCTTCTCTCTGGAATATATGTCAAAATATGTAAAATTGTTCTTTTCTCCTGGTATGTTGTAAGAACTTTTGCAAAAGATGGAAGTGTCGTTTTTACGATTGGGTCTGGAAGTAAAATCTCTATTAAATTCCTTACAAAATTTTTAAGATAAATAGGAGAACTATGAAAATATGATTTAAAAACAAAATGACTTACATATATCAAATCCCTATTTTTTATTGCTGCTGGATATTCAGTAATTTTATCAGGTGGTAAATAAACAAACCCATGTTCACCATCCCAATGTCTGTTGTAATAAGGAGCAACTATTCTTGCTAAAACTTCTGCTTTGTCAGAAACGATTATTTTTATTCCTCCTTCATAAAAATTCATAGGCATATCAGGTATATCTTTTGATATTTTTTCTTCAACAATAACAAATGATGGGTCATATTCAAGTTCTCCTTTAAACTCTAATCCAAAATCTTCAATGACAAATTTATTTTTCTCTTTGTTAATCCCTGAATATCCAGATAAAAGAACTTTTCCACCATTTTTTATATATTTTTTTAATTTCTCTTCCTCCTCATCATCAAAAAGAAAATTGTCAGGGAAAATCAAAAGTTTATATTTCCCATTATCCTCTGGTATATCTGTTAGTATATCAAATTGCATTTTTAATTCCGATAGCATCCTTGTTGCCCCTTTGGCAATTGATAAACCATCTTCATCTGAAAAACCCATCCACTCTTCTGGAACAATTAAAGCAGTATCAACAAGCGGTTTTGCATTTTCATAATATATTTCATATTTTTGTACTTTTTTATATATATTTTCTGCTAAATCAAAAACTGGTTTATTTATTTCTCCTCTTGGATGCATATGGTCTCCAATTGTAACTCTTAATGTATTTGCAATCCCTAAAAAAACATCATATTCTACTGATGCTTCTGTTCTTATTCCTCCAAAGTCCCCCCATGATTTATGAAATCTTCCTGTCATATTTAAAACTGGCTTGCCTAAATTCCTTAAATACTTTGCATAAACAGGTAAATAATCATATCCCCATCCACCTGTTGGTAGACATTCTAATTCCAGGTAATTTCCTATATCCTGTTGTAAAAAATATGGGATACCATTGAAGTAAAGAAGAAGTTCTGGATTTAAATTCCTTGCTGTTTGGGAAATCCTCTCTGCCATTCTCACAGCAGAAAACAAAACAAACTCTTTCTGTTTCTCAAAATCATCCCATTTTATACCTTTCTCTTTCATCTCACCAATACAATCAGGACAAACACAGGGAGAATTTGGAGCAAAACAATCAAGAAAAAGTCCATCAACTGGATATTTTGAAACAACCTCTTTTACTATTTCTAAAATATAGTCCTTATAGGGAGTGTTATAACACATTAGTCGGAAAAAACTATCTAACCTATCTGGTTTGTAAATATATCCTTCTGGTGTTATCTTACACCATTCTCTATGATGTATTGCATCTTCGTGGCTTATACCTACATTTATATATGCAGAAATTGCAATCCCTTTCTTTTTACAAAATTCAACAAGTTTCCCAAACATATCATATTTTAAGGATGGATGTTTATTCCCTATTTCTGTATCATAATAACACATACCTAAATTACATTTGGCAGGAAAAACTATAAAATCAACTCCACACCTTTTTATCCTATCTGTAAACTCATCTGGATTGAATTTTTCTCCAACATCTGGACACGCTGGCATTGTATGAAAATCAAAAAAAAGACATCTCTTTGGTTTATGCATTTTTCCCCCTATGGGTAAAAGTTGTTTTGCTAAAAAAGAAAAATTTTAAATTGTAATTGTAATTTTCATCCCTCCAAAAAGTCATTTAACAACATGGTAAATCCGACGCTCCTTTTGGCAAAAGTAATGGGACTATCTCCATCTTCTTTTTGGAGGACACTGAAAAACACGCTTTGTATTTTTCAGTCATCTCGTATCCGCTGGGTATTTACTATTTTATTATTATCTCTCATAAATTAAACAAACCTACTACAAAACCTACATTCTTTGTCATCACACAACAAAAGCGTTGGACACTCTTTTAATGCTTTTATACCCAGGGCATACATTTGTTCTGCCTCAATTACCTTTATCTCTCCAAAACCTAAAACTGCTTTTTTAATAATTAGTCCTTCTTGTATTAACTTTCTGTACATTTTTGATTCTTCAGCCGGTACACGATAAAAATCTCTATGACCTGGTAGATGTTTTTCTATCAAAATACTCTCTATAGTCCCATCTTCTTTTTTCATTCTACAAATACATTTCCCAAGATATGGTATGTTTAATTCATCTTCTAAAAAATGAAAAAATGTCGTTGTTGCAAGGTCAGCCCCAAACCATATCATCTTCCCATTATTTTCAAGTAGTTTCCCAAAAGGACTCCTTCTACAAGTTGGTGGGTCTGTTGGAAGATGGTCAACCAAACATTTATTTGCAAGCGGACCTATTCCAGCAACTGAATGTGATGGATGTAAACTTCTTATAACACCTTCTCTTTTCAGAAACATTGATGGAATTTTACCTGTATTTACAATATTGCTGTTTTTATCAAAAGGACGGTATATTGGTTCTATTGGAGCGCATTCTCCTTCAAAATAGATATAAGAACTTGTAAAAGTCGGTAAAAGTAGAGTTCCTTCTTTACCTATAACATCTAAAAACGCATCAATTACTGTATCTGCCCCACCTTCTATATGCCCAAAATGAGACAGCCCACTATGAACTAAAACTAAATTTCCATTTTTAATTCCTACATCTTTCAATGATTTAATAATATCCTCTTTATTTATACATAAGGTATACTTATTTTTAAGATAGCCATATTCAGCAAGAAATTCTATTGCCCCTATATATTCTCTTACTTTTGCCTCTTTTATATCCTGTTTTGATTCTATTTCTGCTTCTTGTATAAGATATTTCAGGCTTTTATTTCCATCCATATTAGCCAGAACTCTTGCAAAAGGACCATATATACAACCATCAGGTAGTTTCCTTCTTTCTTCCTTAGGGACCTTTGCTAAGTCAAAAGGAAAACCTCTTGTTATTCTTTCAGGTATTATTGTTTCTGCTATTTTCCACAATGTATTGTTTATATCATGATGTTTTTCAATTGATGATATTGATGGTTCTTCAAGAGTACTCATTTTTGCAGGGTTAGTAGTCAAAACATTGGCAGTAAATGCTGCATAAAAAGTTGAATACTGTTTAACAATTGGTATTTGTATAAAATCCATTGTTTGACATGAATTATGATGTACTACTGCTTGCTTAAGTGTCCATATAACTGGAATACCAACGGTAGGGTCTGCTAAAAACATATCATCAAAATATGCACCTTCTTCTTTTATTTCAAATTTTATATCTGGCAGGTCTTCATTTGGAATATTATTTGCCATTTCTTCAAAAATGGAATTACCAAAAAAAGGAGATGCTTTTGGACTTAACCAACAATTTACATTCTCACCTTTTCTACAAGTAAGTCCATCTAAATTCATTGCACCTACTACCTCATTTCTTAAATTTCCACCTCTTTTTTCTACATAAGCAGCGAATCCATACATCTCAAGCCCAGAAACTAATCTGAGCGTAAATTTTGGTTTTGGTAAAATACCTGAATCAAAAAGTGTTTTTAAGACCTTTGCAATACATATCCCTGTAATAACACCTAATGAATTATCACTTGCCAGGGGCTCATAAAGATGACTTATTAGCCAGAATTCTTTTTTATCTTCACCAGGTATTACCCCTGTTACTACATCTACTTCCCCTTCATGTCTTCTACCATCACATTCAACTTTTGCTATGACTTCACCTTTTCTTGATGCTGAAAGAAGTGTATCTCCTACTTTTGGACTTACACAAAAACCAATAAATGGTCTATCATCTGAATGAACATGCCAGTGATTTCCTTCTGTACAGGCATTCATCCAGCATATATCATCAGGTGTTAAATATCGCCCTGTAAGAGAAGTATTAATCCATCCAATTGCTCCCATATCTAATATGTATCTTACTACTTCATCTCTTGGTAGAATATCTGGGTCAAGAACAACCATTGTTTTATAAGCATCCTGACCATGTGTAAGTTGTTCCCATGTAATAAGACGAACATTCAATCCTTCTGGTGGAGTACTAACTGAACCTTTTATTAGATGAAATGGATGCCTTTTATAATCAGCAACAACATTATCTTGCAAAGAAACAGGTGACTTGATTATTGTCAATTTCCCATATGAAGCATCCCAGGCAAGTGGAGTTATTTTATCCTGATAACTTGTTTTTCCATCAGCAGGAAAAGATATTTTTTCCACATTTTGTAGACCAACTTCTTTTATCAGGCGAGCAGTGAGTTCTGCTGCATTATGATAGTCCTTAAATGTCTGTCCAAATTCAACCTTCCAGAGTCTTTCAATATTATAAAAAAGATATTTTTCATCTATTATTTCATATATTTGACTATATAGTTTCTTGTTATTCATCTTTCACTTTCTCCTCGTATAATATGTTCGTAAATGTTTTAAAAAACCTTGATAATTTTTCTTTTCTCATTTATATCCAGAAAATTAGATTTCCGTGTTTTCCTGTAAAGAAGTCAATTATAAACCATACACCGGCGCATGTGTAAAGACCCAATGGCAACCCTAAGAAGAAGTACTTTAACTTTTCATAAATATTTGCTCCACCATACTTTAAAATTAGTTTCTTTATAAGCCAGATAATAAAAATTGAAAACCATAAATAATCCATAAGCCATACAGGCCCTATTAAAAAACCAATTGGATGTAATGGCCACCAT
>DAOOVW010000058.1 GCA_035370465.1 bacterium
TTCATACAACAAATTCTGATGGGACTTTAACTCCTGATGAAATTTGTAAAATTTATAAAAATGCTGGTTATGATTTTATTTCAATAACAGACCATAATAAATTTACAATGCCTTCTGACTCACATAATTTACTTTTAATACCAGGGATAGAATTAACAAGTAATAGAAAAGGAGAATTTCATCTTGTGTGTATTGGAATTGCAAAAGATATTGATGTAAAAGGTTTTTTCCCACAACAAATGATAAATACTGTCAATTTCAAAAAAGGAATACCTATAATTGCTCATCCATATTGGAGTGGCCTAACATCAAGTTATGTTTTAAAATTATCTGGTTGGTTTGGAATTGAGATTTATAATAATACCTGTGAGAGAAGATGGGGAAAAGGTTCTTCAACTATTCACTGGGATGAGATTTTACAAAAAGGAAGAAAATGTTTTGGTTTTGCTGCTGATGATAGCCATCATCGTTTTGGAGAATTTTTAGAAGATGACATAGCAGGAAGTTTTATAATGGTAAGGGCAAGCAAATTAGAAGAAGATGAGATATTAAATTCAATAAGAAATGGTTTTTTCTATTCTTCAATAGGTCCATTGATACAAAATTTTGAAGTATATAAAAAAAAGATTTATATAAAAACAACACCTGTTTATACCATTAATTTTATTGGATATGGATGGACAGGACAACTTTTTTCTGGCAAAGGTAAGGAAATAACAGAAATTGAATATACAATTAAAGGAGAAGAAAAATATATAAGAGTTGAAATAACTGATAAAAACAATAAAAAAGCATGGACAAATCCTGTTTATCTATAAAATGGATGAAACATTTCATATTCAATGGCATATTACAAATTCCTGCAATTTAAGATGCACACATTGTTATCAGGAAAATTTTACTTCTGAAAAAGATATTTATTTTGAATTTTTAAAGGGAATTTTTACCAATATTGAAAATTTTTTAAAAGAGAAAAATAAAAAACTTGTTCTTGACCTGACTGGTGGAGAAATTTTTCTTTATAAGGACTGGAAGAAAATTATTAAATTGGTTTTTTCTTCAGAAATTGTAAAGAAAATTGGCATTATAACAAATGGTTTTTTCTTAAATGATTCAACAATGAAATTTTTAAAAAATTTTCCTGAAATTGAAATAAAAATATCAACAGAAGGAATTGAAAAAGAAATTTATGAATTTTATAGAGGAAAAGGAAATTTTAAAAAATTTATAGAAGTTATGGAGATATTGAAAAGTATAAATTTTAATAAAACACTTATGTTTACAATAACGGAAAATAACAGTGAGCAGATGGAAAAAATTTTTGATTTTTGCAGACAATATAATTTCTCTAAATTTATTATTGAAAGATTTATTCCATTGGGAAATGGTAAAGAAATGAGAGAGGATATTGTAAAAATTGATACATGGTGTAAAATAATAAAAATTTTATTTGAAAAATGTGGTTTAGAATTTGATATTGCTGATATTCTGCCTTATAGAGGTTTTATGGTTGAAATGAAAAATGAAGGAAATTTTCTTTATGGTGCTTCGTGCATAGTTGGCAGAGATGGAATGGCAATAATGCCAGAAGGGGATGTTTATCCTTGTAGAAGATTTCCACTTAAAATAGGTAATTTATTACAACAAAAATTATCTGATATATGGGAAAATTCATCTGTTTTAAATTTATCAAGGGATAAGAAAAATTTGAAAGGTATTTGTAAAGGGTGTATAATTAATGATTGCTTTGGGTGTAGAGCCCTTGCATATAGTTTAAAAAATGATTTTTTAGAAGAAGATATTTTATGTTTTTTAAATTGGAAAGGAGGGGAAAATGTCAATGGTACCAAGTAAGGTTTTTTTAACAAAAGGGGTTGGTAAAGATAAAGAGGAATTAACGAGTTTTGAGAGAGCATTAAGAAATGCTGGTATTGCTCAATTTAATCTCGTTAGTATATCAAGTATATTTCCTCCTAATTGTAAACTGATTTCTAAAAAAGAGGGACTTGCACTTTTGCAACCAGGACAAGTTGTATATACTGTTATAAGCAGAAACAAAACAAATGAACCGCATAGATTGATAACATCAGCAGTGGGTATTGCTATTCCAAAAGATAAAAATCAATATGGGTATTTATCTGAACATGCTGGATTCGGAGAGACAGAAGATAAAGCAGGGGATTATGCAGAAGACTTAGCAGCAACAATGCTTGCAACTATTTTAGGACTTGAATTTAATCCTGATTCTTCCTATGATGAAAAAAAAGAAATATGGAAAATGTCAGAAGGAATAGTTAAAACAACAAGTATAGTTCAATCAGCAATAGGGGAGAAAAACGGTCTCTGGACAACTGTTGTGGCAGTTGCCGTTTTTATTCTATAATGGAAAACAATTTCTTAGGTATAAAAAATACAAGTTTTAAATCATCAAAATTTCTTATTTTATCTATCCCTGTTGAACTTACCACTTCTTTTGGAAAAGGGACACAATTTGCTCCTGAAAATATAATATTTTCTTCTAAACAACTTGAGTTTTTTGATGAACAATTCAAGATAGAACCATATAAATATGGAATAAAAACACTTGAACCATTACAAATTGATGTAAAAAATTCCCACTCAATGCTGAAAAAGATAGAAAACAGCATAAAAAAACTCATTAAAGAGAGGAAAATAATAATTTCAATAGGGGGGGAGCATACTATAACTTATGGAATTATAAAGGGATTTAAACATTTTTACGAAAATTTTAATGTCCTTATTCTTGATGCTCATGCTGATTTAAGAGATAAATATCAAAATAGTAAATTTTCTCATGCTTGTGTTTCAAGAAGAATTACAGAAGAAGATTTAAAGGTTCATATTTTAGGAGTAAGAAACATGAGTAAAGAAGAATTTTTATTTACAGAAAGTAATAAAGAAAATATAAAGATATTTTATTCTTACCAGATGAAAAAAACAGATTGGAGAAAAGAAATAGTTGAGAAATTACCTTCCGGGAAATATTATTTAAGTATAGATGCTGATTTCTTTGACCCTTCTTTGATTCCAGAAGTTGGAACACCTGAACCAGGGGGATTTTTCTGGGATGAAACAATTGAATTTTTTGAAAATTTTATTTTAAGGAAAGATATTGAATTGATTGGATTTGACTTTGTTGAACTATCTCCAAAGAGATTGGATTCCCCTTCGTCTTTTATTTCTGCAAAAATAATTTATAAACTAATTGGGCTTTTATCTTTAAATGAAGATAAAAATCATAGGAAATAGACACTTTGAAATTCTTTTTCAGAAGAAAATAAATAAAATACTTCTAATTGGGAATGTGGATACCGGAAAGACCACGATTTTGAAAGAAATTGCAAGAAAATTTATTTTTTATTCAATTCCTGTTACCATAATTGATTGTGATATAGGGCAATCATTTATAGGACCTCCAACAACTATATCTCTTATCAAATTAAAGAAAAATGTTTATAATTTTTTCCCATTTCCTGATAGATTTTATTTTACAGGTGCTATATCTCCATCTTCAAATATAATTGGTTTTCTCACGGGAATTGAAAAAATAGAAGAAGTATGTAAAAGAGAAAAAAATGAGAAAATCCTTATTGATACAACTGGCTATATTAAAGATAAAATAGCAAGAGAAATAAAAATTCACAAAATAGAAGTTTTTTCTCCTGACCTTGTTTTATTACTTGAAAAAAAAGATGAACTATTCTTTGTGAGAAATTTTTTAAGATATTCAAAAATAAAATTTTTAACAATTAAAATTCCAGAAAATTTTCCTGTTAAAACAATAACTGAAAGAGAAGAAAACAGGAGCGAAAAATTTAGGAGATACTTTCGCATAACAGATAAAATAAAAATAAATATAAATAATATTTCAATAAAAAAGATAAATTTAGATGAAGGAATATCTTTAAATAATCCAGATGGTTTGCTATTATCTTTAAGAGATAGAAACTTAAATGATAGAGTTCTTGGAGTAATTTCAAAAAAAGAAAGGGATTTTTTAGAAGTTTTTTATCCAAAGGGGAAAATTGATTTTGAAGTGAAAGGAATTGCTATTAGTAATATAAAAATAGATTTTTGATTTTGAGTGATAAAATGCCGAAGAGGGGATTTGAACCCCTACCCGCTATAATGCGGACCAGGTCCTGAACCTGGCGCGTCTGCCGTTCCGCCACTTCGGCTTTACTCTTCTTTTACATTTCTACTGACGACCTATATTCTTACAAAATTTCTCTGCTTATCACAGTTGTGCTACAATTTCTTCTTTTTTACTTCTTTCTCTATAATTGCTGTTTACTTCTTTTTTACCCAAATTTCCCTGCTCTCATCCGCACCAGCTCGGCGTAAGCAAGTCATAGTAAAGTATTAGGGGAAAAACAACGCCGAGGTTCCGCCACTTCGGCTTTACTTTTCTTTTACATTTCTACTGACGACCTATATTCTTACAAAATTTCTCTGCTTATCACAGTTGTGCTACAATTTCTTCTTTTTTACTTCTTTCTCTATAATTGCTGTTTACTTCTTTTTTACCCAAATTTCCCTGCTCTCATCCGCACCAGCTCGGCGTAAGCAAGTCATAGTAAAGTATTAGGGGAAAAACAACGCCGAGGTTCCGCCACTTCGGCTTTTACTCTTTGAATAGTATTACAGGGAAGAGTTGATAAAAAAAGAAAAAAATAAATTTTCAAGAGCGAGTTTTATATTTACATTATATCTTATTCTGTTTTTTGTCTCTATTGTTTTCTCAATATTTTCTATATCAATTTTTTCAACCACTTTCTTATCAAAAATATTTTTATTTACCAATAAATTAGATGATAACCCATTTTTTTTAAAATAAATATCTCTTAAAATAATAGAGATATTTTCCAAAAAACCTTCAATTTCTTCTCTTTCTTTTTCTTTCACAAAAGTATCAATTAACTTGAAAAAATCAAAATATTTTTTTTCTTCCAATGTAGATATAATTTCATTAAATTTATTTCCGCTTTTTTCCATTTCTTCATTAAATTCAGGAAGACAATAATTTAATTTTAATTTATGGCATCTGGATATTATTGTTGGGAGAAAAAAATTTATGTTATCGCTCAATATAATAATATTTGAATAAGAAGGTGGTTCTTCAAGAATTTTTAAAAAAGAGTTTGCTGCTTCTTCTTTTATAAAATTTATCTGGAAAATATATGACTTTGATTTTCCTAAATATGGGCTTATGAAAATATCTTCTTTTATCCATCTAACTGTATCTATTGAAAGCAAACTTTTTTCAGGAATTATCCATTTTACATCAGGGTGTGTTCTGTTTTTTATTTTTAAACAACTATCACATTTTCCACAACAAAAATTTTCACAATTCAAAGAAGATGCTAAAAAAGTAGCAACTTCAATTCTTTCCTGTTTTGTTCCTCCATAAATAATATAAGAGTTACCTAATTTATCAAATTTTTTAGAGTTTATTATAAATTTTTTAATATCTTCTATATTCATCTTTAAATTTTTCCCATGTTTCTATAATTTCCATATGTGTTTTTTGGACTGTTTTTCTTTTTATAACATTGACATTATTTAAACTTTTTGAAATTTTTAAATATCCTTCTCTTACCTTTCTTTGAAATTGGATTGATTCATTCTCAATTCTATCTTTCTTTTTTTTATTTAAAACAGATATAACAGATTCTGGTTTAACATCAATAACAAAGGTTATATCAGGAAAATATTTATCAATAAAGTATTTATGGATTGTCATTATAAGTTTTTCCGATATACCTCTTCCATATCCCTGATATGCAATTGTTGAGTAAATATATCTATCAAGAATTACAGTTGAACCACTATCTTTTTCCTTTTTAATTTTTTCCTGGAGAAGTTGGGACCTAGATGCAAGGTATAAGAAAAGTTCAGTCCATTTATCAATATTACTTTTATTATTTAGTAGTAACTTCCTTATTTTCTCTCCAATTACAGTTCCACCTGGCTCATAAAGCAAAATTGTTTTTTCTCCATTTTCCTTTAAATATTTTTCAAATAGTTTTGCCTGTGTGCTTTTCCCACAACCATCAATACCTTCAAAACTTATAATAAGTCCTTTTTTCATTATATAAATTTAAAATATACCTTTCCGAGAATCTCGTTTCCACTTTTAATTATTAATTCAAACTTTGTTTTTTCCTTATCAATTGCCTTATCCTTTCTTATATTCTTATAACTTATCCAGAAGTTAATATCATTTGTAGTATTTTTGCTTTCTGGAACAAATCCAACAAAATTTGCTTTAATATGTTTTCTCTCCGGCTTTATTTCAACTTTTGTTATCCTAAATTTTGTTTCTTTTGGTATTTCAATTTCATCCTCTGAAGTTGCTTCCAATATTGCTCCGTCCATTTCAATATAAACAAGTAAAGATGTTTCTTCTGGTTTTATATCAATATTTTTTCCATCCTCAGTAATTTTTTCTTCAACTTTTACAACAGGCAAATTGATGCTTTTTTTTGATACAGAAGAGCATTGGATATTTTGATAAAAAAATAATAAAAAGTAATAGTATGAAATACCGGTAAATATTAAAGAAAGAACAAAAGAAATCCATCCTTTTTTCCTATTAGTTATAAAAACAATTTCTGACAAAATAAGCAAAATTATTGATAAAGATATTAAAATAACAGCGATTATTTTTCCAAAAATTGGACTCATTTTTTCTCCTTGGTTTAATTAGTTATAATTTTTAAAAACCTTCATTTATATTCCATTTCTTATTTTAACTCTTTTCATTCTCCGTAAATAACCACCTTATTTTTTCCTATATTTTTTGCTTTAAATAAAGCATTATCTGCTTTACCTAAAATTTCTTCTTCATTTTCTCCGTGTTCGGGGAATGTTGCAATTCCTATACTTAAAGTTAAATAAATTTCTTCTTTTATTATATTTTCTAAAAAATTGTATTCAGAAACATTATTTTTTACTCTTGTTGCAACAACTTTTGCATCACTACTTGATGTAAATGGCAAGATATAAGCAAATTCATCTCCACCAAATCTACATACAACATCTGACTCTCTTAAACTTAATTTCACAACTTTGGCAACTTCCCTTAAAATAATATCCCCATTTGAGTGTCCATATGTATCAACATAGTGTTTAAAATTATCAAGGTCGGAAATCATTATTGAAACAGGAAATCCCTGTCTTTTTGCAAGAATAAATTCATCTTTTAATCTTTCAACGAAATATCTTCTATTAAATAAATTTGTTAAAGGGTCGGTTATTGCTAATTGATTTATTTCTTCATGCAAGATTGCATTTTCAAGTTGAGTATTCAACTGTTCTGTAAAAATGTCAATTATAATTTTTAATGATTCAAATTCTTCTTCCTCTTTTTTATTCATTATTTGATATGTCCCTAATACAATAATTCCTTTTTCAAAAATAGGAATTATCATGACTGAATTACAATTATTTAATTGATACTCTTCAATATATTCCTTTATTTTTTCATTATCTATAGATAGGGGATAAAATGTTATCATTCTGTAATTTTCAAAATTATTTTTTCTATTTCCAGCGAAATTATTTATTACAAGAATATCTGAATAACTATATTTTTTTACTCTTTCGTCAATAATAATAAAAATTCCTTTATTTGCATTAAAATAATTCATGATTGTTTCAAGAGAAGATTTTAGGATTTCATTTACTTTAAGACTTGAACTTACTTTAAGAAAAGCGGTATGCAATTTTTCAAGTTTTGTTTTTTGTATAAGCAATTGGAGATAATAATGTTCAACCAATTTATATGTTAAAAAAAGAAAAATATAAAGGAAAATCAAAAAAGGTATTAAATCAATAAAAATTTCCCTTATTGGCACATCTCTCTTTATGAAAGCATTTGTAAAAAGGATAATTTCACTGATTACAACAGTAAGGAGAACCCATGTAAATATTAATAACTTTTTCCCATAAATATTTTTTTGCATATATTTATTATTTTACTTTTTTTCAAAAAAAAGTAAAAATATGTTTTTTATTACCCGAAAAATTGACAGAAACTGAAAGAAAGAATAAAATTTCAATATGAAAATTAAAGTTTTATTTATATTCTTTCTAATGAGCAGTATTGTATTTTCTAAGGTTAATTACAGGATAATTATAGATAGAAATATATTTTCTCCAAAAAGTATAGAAGCAGAAAAAAAAGTTGAATACCCTGAAGTTGTAAGAAAATTTACTCCTCCTGAAATTGATAAAATTTTTAAAGTTGCAGGCACTATTATATTTGAAGAAGATAGAGGGAAAAATATAGTTATTCTGGAAGATACAAAAACAAAAAGTATGAGTTTTCGTAAAATTGGTGATATTATAAATGGTTTTAAGATATTAGAGATTGACGAAAATGAGGTTATATTTGAATCTGATGGAGAGAAATATTTATTGAACGAAATTGGGTGTGAGTGCTTAACTATTCCAAAAGAAGCAATTGTTTTTGAAGTAAAAATGGGCGCTCTTTTAGAAGTTATAGAAAAGCAGTCCAATTTAATTGAAAAAATAGAAGTAAAAAAAATAAAAAAAGATGGTAATTTTATTGGTTTTGAAATAGGCGGGATTGAAAAAGATTCATTTTTAGAAGAATTTGGCATTCAAAATAAAGATATAATTACAGGAATAAATGGACATTTATTTGAAAATGAGGATTTTTATTTTGACTTTTATGAGGCAATACTTAGACAGGAAATTAAAAGAGTTGAAATAAAATTTTTAAGGGATGGAAAGCATCATATTTATATTTATCATTTTATTCCTTGATTTAAATTTTATGAAAAGTAAGTTATTGATTTTCAATGACTTGTTAACTTCGTAAGTTAACAAAAATATTTTATGACTATCCATTGACAATTACACTTTGGTATAGGTAATATATTTATGCGGAGTGGATGAGTGCCAGTTCAAGTACCGGGTAGTGGAGTTGAAAAATCCCGGGGCGTCAGAATTCCTTCGGGAAGTAATCCAGGTTTCTGGAGCGCCTACTTCATTGCACCGCCACTCCGCTTTTTAACTCTAATTCATAAATTCTTACGACAATTAAAAAAGATGTCCTACTATTTTTCCTACATATCAGCAAACATTCAACCCAAATTCCGCCATAATTAGGCACTAAGTAAGTTTATTATATCATATATTCATCACAGCAACAGGGTTTTTTAACAAAGGTAGATGCTATACTTAATGCCTATATGAACATTATAAGAAGAAAATATGTCTTTATCCCAATTTGAGTTTATACATACAGTAAAAACCTTTCCCCTCACCTATCCTCTCCCCGGTGGGGAGAGGGAAAAAAGAGAAGAGGGGAGATGCTCGCCCGTAGGATATACGCCCGAGGGGAAGGGTGAGGGGGGTATTAATTTCTATTATACATTTGATGTAAAAACAGTATGAA
>DAOOVW010000059.1 GCA_035370465.1 bacterium
CAAAATATGCAATGAAAATTGAAAGTAAAAGACCAGAAATAAATGCTCTTCTTGTAAAGAATTTATCCACATTTACCTCCTGAGTAAGTATTCAAGCCCAATTCATACTTAAGTAGCAAGTAGAGATTCTTTATAGGGTCCATCCTATCCAAACTATTGTCTTTTTTAAACAGAGAAGAGGTAAGATTAAAAATTTATTTCTTTATTACATTTTCTGATGAAAAAACTTTCTCTGCATTCCTAAACAATATTTTCTCTTTTTCTTCATCCGTAATTTTAGCAAATTTTACTTTATATATTGAACCAGATGGTTCATTTATTGCATTACCCGTTCCTAATAGAATCTGGTTAGGAATTTCTTTTACTAATTTTTCTATTACTCCTGCAACTAATATATCAGAAATTTCTATAAATAGGTTTTTACATTTTTTAAATGAAGGAATAAGAAGATTGTTTACCTCTGAAAATAATTGAGTGTCATAACCACATATAACTATTTTCTGTGAAGAGTATTGTTCTGCAAAATTTATAATTTCTGAAATAGGATAAATAGGGGGGGAAAATCCCATTTTGTTTGCAATTGAGCAGAAATTATAACAAACTTCAACTGTTATATAAAGAGGTATATTTTCTTCTTTAAATAAATCCATAAAGGGGTTAAGGAAAACAATATCTTTTAAAGAATAATTATGAAGAGAAGGAGAGATTCTTGCAATTTTAAAAGGATATTTATCAAAATATTCCATTGTTTCTTTTAATCCCCAGATAGGATTAATACAAGCAACAGGAATAAACCTATTAAGATAGGGAAAAATTTCTTTAATGAGCCAGAGATTACCTTCTTTAGTATCAGTTACCAATGCAACAGTTGAAGTAACAACAGAAATATCAATTTTATTTTTGTCCATAATTTTAAGAAATTCTTCTACCTTTGTTATCCCTTTTGTCCTTAATCCCCATCTTCCAAGATAACTATTTGAATCAATAATCATAATTTGAGAGTCCTTTTTATATTTAAACCTAAAATTTTCTTTTTGCTTTCTTCTGAAAGTTTAGAATTTTTAATAATCCCTAAATTAATTGCTGGATTAACAAGAACAAAATCACTTCCAAAAATTACTCTTTCATCTCCTACATTAGAGACCGCCTCTTCAAGAAATCCTTGCTCAAAAATAGTTCCTGATAGGCAGAGTATAATATTTTTTTGTTCTTTAGCAAACCGACTCATCTGTTTCCATTTTGTATTTCCTATATGAGCAAAAATAAAAGTTGCTTCTGGATATTTTTGAGAAATAAATTTAGCTTCTTCTATACTATCTTCCCCTGTATGTAAGAAAAGAGGGATATTTAATTCTATTGCTTTCTCCACTATGGGAAAAGTTAAAGGGTCATTATAAGGTATTTGAGAAAGGTCACAGTGAAGTTTGATACCTTTCATTCCTTCTTTAATACATTTGTCTAACTCTTCAATAGATTCTTTTCCAAATAGGGGATTTAAAGTAGAAAAGCCAATAATACGCGAAGGATATTTTTTCATAAGTTTTAATACCCTGTTATTTCCTAAAGAAACATCTGTCAGAAGATAAAATGGACAACAAACCATTGCCATATCAATACCAAATTGGTCTAATGCAGATATATATTCTTCTTCTGAAATTCTAATTCCTTTCATCTCATAGGTATTCCAGCAAGTATGAGCATCAATAATCATTTTTTAATTCTCCATTAATTTTAATGTTTGGTTTAAAATTATATCATAACTTTCTTCTCCCAGCATTGCTACTGAAACTTCATAACCACCTTCTTTATAACTTTCTTTTGTAGGTATATACAACAAATCGTCATTCGTAAGGTAAAGAATATATGTATCAGAAAAAGGTGCCTTTTTCTTTATTTCAAGTCCTAATTCTACAAATGCTTCTCCTGGGATGCCAATAAAAACCAAATTATTAACAGAAAAAGTTATAATTTCTGAAATAATTGTTTTTTTATTTCTAAACCTTCTATTCATATCCCATCGCTTAACTATTTCCTCACGAATGGGAAGTTCAACAAAACTTTTTGCTACTTTTAATTTTACATCTGAAGTAAATTTAATATTTTTTAATACTCTTTTTACCTCTATTGCTAAATTTTCCCCTAATTCTCCCATTCTTTGAAATCCTTCTAAAGCCCTAATAGGTCCAATATTCCCACACGCACCATTTGAGAAAAAAGCAACCCCTCCAATGTCTTCCTCTATCAATCTTTTTGCTACTCCTGGATAGTCAGCAGAAATAGAAAGGTTATCTATTGGTAGACATATTGGGTGGCATGTATAATTAAAAAAAGTTGCTATTGGTTTTGAATTCATATCTTCAATACAAATTACACCTACTTCATCATCTACTGGCCCTTTTGCATATTTAAGTAATTGAGGTTCATCATAAAGATAATGATGACTTCCATCTGGTAAGTTAATTCTACGATTTACACTCTCTTTAATTGCTCCTCTCCCCATACCAATTTTTGCTTCTTTCATATTTCTCAATGCAATACAAATACCATTAGCAATTTTCTTGCAAAGTTGGTAAATATAAGAAATATCTTTTTCAGGATAAGGAAGAATAAACCTGGTATTTGGTCCATAGTGGGTATGAGATGCAGTAATTAAAAAATTCTCTAAATTAATTTTCCCCTTAACAAGTTCTTTTATTTTTTCTGTAATTTCTATATCTATTCCTATTAAATCCGCAGTAACTATAGCGAATTTTTCTTTTCCATCATCAAGAATCAATATATTGGCATATAAATTATCATGTATACTTTTTGCTATATGTCCTCTTCCCATACCTGCCATTTCACAACCAATTGAAGGTGTAATATCTACTTTGGAAACACCACATCTAAAATTTTTTCCCATTTATTATCTCATCTATTTGTATCTCCTTAGCAATTTTCCTTTCATCTGCTTTTTTCATAAAAACCTCCCTAAAATTATTTCATCAACACCAACAAAAAAATGGTCTCTTCTATATCCTTCTGGAATAAATCCATTTTTTATATAATAAATTAAAGCCCTTTTATTATGTGCAGATACGCATGTGGATATTTTCCTCTGTTTTTTACTTGCCCAAAACTCTTCTGCTTTTTTCATCAAAATTTTTCCAACACCCTTACTGAAATACTCTGGTTCAACTCCCACTATTTCAAGAGAACCCAACCCATTTTTTCCCGCTGTTACACTTATATAACCAACAATCTTTTTATTATCTTCTACAACAAAAGAAATTCTCTCTGAAAATGCATCTTTAAAATTAGATTTTTTCTCAAAAACAGAAGGGGAAAATTCATTGAAGTTTTCTAATTTATCTCCTAAAAATGACTTAAATGCTTTTATCATTAATTCAGAAACTTGTTTTGCATCTCCCTTTTTAAATTTTCTGCATCTCATTTTTCTCATCTCCTCTCTTAATAAATCTGTTAAGATTTTTTATATTTATATTTTTCTTAATTTTTTAATATCTTTTTTATATCGGAAAGGATTTCTTCTCTCGCTTCCTTTATATATTCTAAACTTGCTTCTTTTGCGGTTTTTGAATACCATTTACTTTCATCAAATTTTTTCATATCAACTCCATCAGGACAAAAGGTAAGCATCAAAGATGTTTCTTGTTTGCCTGCATGGTCAATTGGAAATTTTTTTTGTATTTCCTCTGTAATAAAAGGATGAATTTTTATCCAGTTAAATGGATCCTGCCCTTTCTCCTGTTGTGTGTAATAATCTTTTGAACTTTCTTTTCCCCACCAGCCCTCTCCTAAATTTGCCTCTATAAACTCAAAAATTGACTGTCTTGCTGCAAATTTAAATGCGAGGTCTGTTGGCATACCTTGAACAAAATTTTCACTCTGATGATGAATAAAAATATGTATGTTTCTAAAACCAATTCTTAATAACCCATTAAAGAGCCCTTTGGCAAAAGGGAAAAGTGAAGGACCTGGTATATGAATTGTTCCATTGTTTTCTGGTGGTTCAACACCATAACTTGCTGCTCCATAATAAAAAGGTGGTAAAATTACAACATCCATCTCTTTTTCAATAATTTCAAGAGCTCTTATAATTAGTAAAGTATCAACACCAACCACTAAATGCTCACTATGATATTCAATGACTCCAACAGGTAAAACAACTGGGGTATTGTCTTTTATTGCTTTTCTTATCTGGTCCGGAAACATCATTTCATACTTCATTTCTCCCCCTCTTTATTTTCAATTTTAATATTTTAAAATCCCTCTCATACCCCATTGTGCTTGGAAAATTTTCCTATTTTTTGACATTACACTTCAATTATTTTCATCAGTTCACTACTTAATAATTCAGCACCTTCTTTTTTTACTATCACACCGTTTTCCCACCTTAAACCAAAGTCATCACAATATAAAAATGTATCAACTTGAAATGTCATATTTTCTTCAAGATAATAATCAGAGTTTGTTTCCATCCAGGGTCTTTCAACTTCAATCATCCCAATTCCATGACACGGGCCATAAAGGATATTTTTCCCAACTCCTATTTTTTCTCCATATTCAAAAAATTTCTTAGCAACATCCCCTGCTTTAACTCCGCTTTTAATCCAGTCAATTGTTTTTTTGTGCATATCAAGCCCAGCAGAGACAAGTTTTTTCATCTCTTCTGACATTTTCCCTATACATACAGGTCTTCCTACACTTGAAGAATATCCTGCTACTCTTGCCCCAATATTTAACTGAATTAAATTGTTTTTTCCTAATTTTGTATACGAAGGTCTACCAATTGCATTTGTTGAGTTTTTTCCGGCAAGAACATACTGAGGATGTCCTTCATATTCTGCTCCATTTTTATATAAGGACTCCTCAATAATTCCAACAAGTTGTAATTCTGTCATTTCTGGTTTCATATTCTCAATTGCTTCTTTTAATGCAATTTCTGAAATTTTAAATGCCTCTTTCATCATTTTTATTTCAACTTCACTTTTTTTTATTCTCATATCAACCATTATTTCATCACTTTTTATTATTTCTGCATCAGGTTCTGCTTGTTTTATTGCTTCATAGATAGGTATAGGAAATATTTGGTATCCAGCAATTCCGATTTTCTTTACTTTTTCTCCAACCATCTCTTTGAAAACAATTGAAAAATTATCAAGTTTCATCCCTGGATATTCTGGTTCTGCACTTTCTCTATACTGTAAAATTCTATATATCTTTTTAACTCTGCTTCTATTCATTGCAAATGTTTCACTTTCAGGTCCAATAAGAAGTGCAATTCCCCCATTTTTAGAAATTGCAACCCCAGATGTCTCAAATATAGGCCAGTAATCAGTCAAATACCTTACATTTGCAAAATCTGCTTCATTTGATTGAACAATCAAAATATCCAGGTTTTTTGCTTTCACTTTCTCAACTACTTCCTTCCATCTTTTTTCAAATTCACTATCCGGTATTTTTATTTCCATTTTTTACTCCTTTTTCATATATACCACATGATTTTCTTATAATTAATTTTGTATCAATTTTCACTTTTTTAATATCACTGAATTTTCTTTTCCCTTTTATTTTATCCATCAATAATTCTGCTGCACTCTCCCCTATTTTCTCTGCTTGCTGGTCAACTGTCGTTAAAGGGGATTCTAATATCTGACCGACTTCCATATTTCCATAACCCACTAAAGAAATATCTTCAGGAACTCTTAAATTTAATTCTCTAAGTGCTTTGTATGCACCTACTGCAACCTCATCATTACAGGCAAAAATTGCATCTGCATTATAGTTTAAAAAATATTTTTTAGTTTCAAAATATCCATCTTCTAAACTCCACTTTGTAAATCTTATTATTTTCTCTTTTATTTTATATTTTTCAATTGCATTTATATATCCATTTCTTCTCTCATCTGCACTTGAATCACCAACAGGTCCTAATAAATGTAAAATTTTTTTATTCCCGAGTTCTATTAAATGTTCTGTTATTAAAAATCCCCCTTTATAGTCATCTGACATAACTATATCTGCAGAAATACCAGGAATTTCTACATCTATTATTACAATAGGTATCTCTTTACTAATTTTGTCAACTGTTGACCTGTTTGTATGTGTATAATAAGAGGAAATAAGAAATAACCCCTTCCTTTTTTCTTTTAAAATTTTTCTTAAATATATCTTTTCTTCAATTGGGTTATCTCTTTCCGAAAAAATTGTAAATTCTATTCCTTCTCTGCTTAATACTTTCTGGATTCCTGAAATTATCTGGAAATAAAAAGAGTTTCTTAAATTTGGCACTTTTATTACAATCAGGTCTTTTATTGTATTTTGCCCATTATTAAATTCCTGTGTTAAAAAAGTCCCCTTACCTGGCATTCTAAAAAGTAAGTTCTCATTTATCAATTCAATTATTGCTTCTCTTACAGTCATTCTGCTAATACCAAATTCCTCTGCTAATTTTTCTTCTGAAGGAATTTTTTCCCCTGGAAGAATTCTCCCTTTTCTTATATCTTCAAGAAGTTTCTCTTTAATTTGTTTTGATAACGGTACATAACTATTACTTTTTATTTTTCCCATTTTTTATTTTCCTCATTTTTTTGTCTGATATCATTATACATTGAAAAAAAATTTTGTCAAGAGGTAAAATTGAACCTAAAATTCTGTTATGGGAAGATTTTTAAAGATACCATCCTTTTCTCTGCAAACTATAAAAATCATATGGTATAATGCCAAGAAAAAATATTATTTTTATAATAGATATGTGAAAAATTATTTTATTTTTGTATAAAACCATCCTGTTCTAAATATTTTAAAACCTCTCTCACAGGTGTTCTGCTTACCTTGAATTTTTTACAAAGGATTTCTTCTGTTAAATGACTATTATTATTTAAAATAAATTCGTTAATCTTTTCCCTTGATTTATCTTTTTTTGTTTCCATTTTATTCCCCTTTTTGTATTCAATTTATCATCCTTATTTTTTTGTTAAGTCATTTTCTAATTTGCTATTCCTTCTGTTTTTATATATTTTCACATCTTTTTTGTATACATTATAATCTATTCTTTTCAAGATAATTTTCAACAAAGTTAATTTATAAATTTTTCTCTTCATGTAATTTCAATATGAAACCATCTAATTATTGCCACGCATTCTTCAACACACCAAAATGCAGCAAAAATTTCTTTATTATTCAGTTTAATAATAGTTGGTAAACCAAATTTTAAAATATTCATTTCTTTCACTATATTCCTTTGCTTACGAGTAAGTTGGGAAAAATGTTCGCCCCATAAAGGTACTTCTTCATCGTTAATCCACTTATTTCCATCTAAATGTGAAATATTAGCCCATAAACCTGGTTTATCAGTTCTTCTGTATAAACTCAAAATTTTATTATCTTCAAGATATATAGGAGTACATGTCTGTCCTTTCAAACCTGTTGATTGAGGGGCAGAAAAAGTTTTTGCCCTATCCTGAGAAATAGCATAATGGATTTCCATGTCTTTCTTGTCTTTTAGATTATGTGTCCAGCAAACAGACAGAAGTTGTTCATTCGCAATTTTTATTAGTTTTTGTTCCCAATAAACAATTTCTTTGTTAGAACCATCCATAACAATAGAATATTCAGACCATGTTTTTCCTTTATCATAAGAACGCAGAACTATTGCTTTCATTCCTATTGGGTCTTCCCCATTCCATCCCTTCCATGTTGATGTCGGAATTAACCATTCATTTGAAGTTAATGCAACAACAGGTGAACAGATTTCAAAAGGATGTCCTTTAATTGGTGGAATAATTATTTCTGGTTTTGTCCATATAAATCCTTTATCCTTTGAACGAATTAAAAAAAGTTCAGTCGGAACAAATCCATTTGTTTCTGGATTGAGAAGTTCTTGCTCATCACTATTGCGTATAAAATATGCACCAAACCCAATAATTTCACCATCAGCACATAAACTTATACGACATGTAGATGATATAAAATCTCTTTTGATAACAGGCAAATCTCCTTCAAAGACCCATGTTTTTCCACCATCAGAAGAACGGGAATATACAGGATGGCAATCAACACTATCAAAAGCACTACCTATGGTAAAAGATACAAGAATATCTCCATCGCGTAATAGTACAAGAGAAGGGAAATACGCATGCAAACTTTTCAAATGTGGTTTTGAATTCCGATAGACAATACCCGATTTTTTAACTTTTATCATTCTTTTTCTTCTAAAAAGTATTTCTAAAAATATTTAATACTTTATTATTTTTATATATCATTTTTCTTTTCCTGTCAACTTCTTCACTTCTTTAAATGAAATGTATTATCTTCTATATTACAAAAAGCCAAGATATAATTATATTTTTTGAATGTTTTAACTTTAATTTCTTTATTTTCAAATTCAGGAAATAAAGATAAAAATTTTCCTTTTAATTTTACTTTGAATTTTTCTCCATCTGTGCTTTGAATAAAAATATCTTTTGGAGAGAAAACAAAACCAGTCCCCAATGCTTTTGCAACTGCTTCCTTTACACACCAAAGAGTAATTAATGAAATACCTTTTGTTTTCTCAATTTCTTCTTTTGATAAAAATTTTTTAGCAATTTTTTTTATATTTTTATTCTTCTTTTCAATATCTATTCCAATAAACTTAGAATCCCCACAGGTAGCAACACTTATCCCATCTGTATGAGAAATTGAAAGATAAATTTTTTTGTTTTTCAAAAAACAATATGCGTTCCCCTTTTGCTCTCTGTTTATTTTTATTTCTTTATATCTTAATTTTTCTCTGCCAAAATATTGAGAAACACCAAATTTTCCAACAATTCTACCGGAGATAAATTGTATTTTCCTTTTTCTGTTTTTAAAATTTTTAAATTCCTCTTTCTCTTCTCTGGTGAAAAAAATAAAAAGAAAAAAAGGTAAAAAAAGAAAGAAAAAACAATCAATTTTTATAAAATAACAATTATCAATTTCTTTAATTTTTTTTATCATTTTCTTTATCAATATTAAGTTATTATAACTTTAAACCTGACAATAAAAAAATTAAAAAATGCAGTTCCATTCAAAAATTTGACAAAAAAATAAATATGTTTTATACTTTTCATAGTTAAAATTTTATGATGGTTGTTTCTTGTTTTTCAGAGTTGGTACGTCATTTCCCCCTTTAACAAAGGCCTGTCCGACGCGCTTTTTGGCGGAGGGATA
>DAOOVW010000060.1 GCA_035370465.1 bacterium
CCATTCATCCGAAAGTGCCTTATTAAGCAATTTTACTAATTCTTCTACATCTACACTAATTATTTCTTTACCTATTCTTTCCATAATTTCCTCCTTTTTAATGGTTATTTTTTAAATAGTTCAATTGCTTTTTTTAACTCAGTTATATATGTAAGAGCAGGACCTCCTGCCATAAGAACAGCCACCATTCCTGCTTCATAAATTTCATCTTCTGTCGCTCCTGCTTTTAATGCTTTTTCAGTGTGCCCACCTATACAATAAGGACATCTTAAAGCAACTGCTATTCCAATAGCAATTAATTCTTTTGTTTTTGTATCAAGGGAACCATTTTTTAAGACACATTCCATAAATTCATTAAATTTTTTTAATCCTTCTGGATTTTTTTTAGAAAGTTCATTTATCGTTAATTTAAGATTATTCAGTAATTCTTTCACTCTATCACCTCCTTATTTCATTTCCTTTTTTAAATTTGAGAGTTTTATAAAATGTTGTCTCTCCTGTTCAATTATTTTATCTAATTGGGAGTGCTGTGTTTCTTGAACAAAATTTTTAACTTCTATATAATAAAGAATTGATTCTAATTCTCTTCTAATGCCAAAATTTATCGCATCAATAGGAGTTATACTTTTATCAAGTTCTCTTTCAATCATCTGAGGAAAAATTAATTCTTGAGAATATGCCTTTAAATATGCAAAATACTCTCCGGGATATGTTTCTACTGGCTCGTAATTTTTTATGTCTTCAAGCAATTTCTCAAATGTTTTTTTATGTTCACCTTCTTCATCAGCCAAAAATGAAAAAATTTCTTTAATTTTTGGTTCCCTTAATTTAGAAGATACTTTTCTATAAAATTTTTCTCCATTTTCTTCAATATTTATTGCAAACTGATAAATCTCACTTACATCAAAAAAAATCGCCATTATCCCCCTCCTTTAAATTATCTTTATCTCTTTGTGTTTTTTATAAATTTCTTCTGCAAGTTTATCAATCAAAGCAAAGTCATTTTCCTTTGGATAGCCCTTAATCATTACTGGCTCTAAAACATCAATATCTTTTGATGGAATCATTTCTGACAATAATTTTATCATATTTGTTCCCCATCCAAAAGAACCAATTATTGATAAAAATTTTGTTTTAGGTTTTAAAATTTTAAACAAATAGGAAGCATAAAGAACAACTGGATGTGGTCCTGTAAGAACTGTTGGAGAACCAATAACAACAGTTGCCGCATCAACAATCGAAATTGCTAACTGCCCAATATCTGTTTCTGTTAAATTAAATGGTTTAACGACAATGCTTTTTTCTATTAATCTATCAACAAAATAATCAATCATTTTTTTAACACTTCCATGCATTGAAACATAAATAACAATAACTTCATTTTTAACATTATCTGAAACCCAATCATTATAAGCATTTATAATAAGAGATGGATTATTATATATTGGTCCATGACTTGGAGCAATGAGAGAAATTTCATAGTTTTCAAGTTTCTTTATATGTCCTTTTATAAATGTCCTGAAAGGCATCATAATTTCTGCATAGTATCTTTTTGCAGAAGTTAAAACATTTATATTATTACTTGCGTAAATTTCGCTTGTTGCTAAATGAGAACCAAAAAGGTCACATGGGAATAGTACTTTGTTTTTTTCTTCATATGTTAAAATTGTTTCAGGCCAGTGAACATATGGTGCAGAAATAAATTCCAATTTCTTCTCTCCAATGGATAATTTTTCACAATCTTTCATAACAATAAAGTTATTTTCAGGAATTAAAAGGAGAGAGCTCAAAAATTCTTTTCCTTTTTCACTTGTTATAATTTTTGCCTCCGGAAATTTTTCAATAATTGTAGGTAGACACCCTGAATGGTCCTGTTCAGAATGGTTTGAAACAATATAATCAATCTTTTTAACATTTATTTTTTCAAGTGCTTCAAACAATTCTTCTTTTTTTCTCGGGTCTGCTGTATCAATTAAAACATTTTTATCATCTTTTAAAAAATAAGCATTATAAGATGTTCCTTCTGGTAAAGGTATTAACTCATCAAAAATTCGTCTATCCCAATCATTTATCATAATAGCCCAGATACCCTTTTTTATTTCTTTTATAGGCATTACTCCTCCTTGTTAAACATATCTTTACTTGCTCCACAAACAGGACAAACCCAATTATCAGGTAATGTCTCAAAAGGAATTCCCGGTTTAATTCCATTTTCAGCATCTCCTTTTTCCGGGTCATATACATATCCACAAACCTGACATACATATCTTTCCATTCTTCCCTCCTCTTTTGTATTGATTTCAACTTTGCTATTATTTCATTTTACTTTTGTTTTTTATTGTTGTCAATAGTCCGGCAATTTTTACATATACCCAATAAATAAATATGATGTTCTTCAATTTTATGTCCATCTATTTGCTGCTTTTTCAATATATCACAATCCAGAAAAATATCATAAAGATTTTTACATTTTTTACATTTAAAATGAATATGTGGAGTTGTTTCAAAATCATATCTAACCTCATTTTCTTCTATCATAATTTCGGCAACTATCCCTTTTGAAACAAAATATCTTAAAGTATTATAAACAGTTGTTTTTGAAAGAGTTGGTATATCTTTTACAAGGTGTCTATATATTTGTTCAACAGTAGGATGATTTTTATTTTCCATAAGAAATTGCAAAATTTTAAACCTGTGAAAAGATGGCTGAATTCCATATTCTTCAAATAATTTTCTTATATCTTTTTCATTCATTTAAATATCTCTCCTTTTTCAATATACCAGAAAAGAAAATCAAGATGAGATAATGGAATTTTTATATTTTTAGAAAATTCCCTCATTTTATTTTCAATATTTATATATTGTTTTTGTGAAATACTTTCTGGTATTTTTTCTATAACCCCGTATTTACAAAGACATTTCAAAATATGCCTATCAAGAATTGCAAAGTTTTCACCCTTCCCAATATTTCTCAAAAAATGACTTGTCTCTTTCCATCCAATACCTTTAATTTTCATAACAATGTCCTTTCTTAATTTAAAAACATCTTTTTCTTCTTTTATTTTAGAATATAAACTTTCAAATTTAGAAATACCTTCTTTAATATAATTTGCTTTTTTATTTTTAAACCTGACACCTGAAATACAATTTTTTATCTTCTCTTCAGCTAATGGAAAGCCATGTTCTTTTAGTTCTAAAACCACCTGCCAGCATTTCTTTGCCTCTGATTGAGGTGTTAAAAGGCAGAAAATAAATTCCATTTTTATTTCTTTTTTATTTAAATTATTAAAACACTCAAGTTTTTCTTTAATAATTGTTTTGATATCATCATATATTCTTTGCAAGTTTGTAATCATTACATCCATATAATAAGTATAATAATTTTTTTATTTTTCGTCAATAAAATGTATAAAAAAATAATGTTTGTCCCTCTTATATAATTTTTGTTTTAAATAGATAAGTATATTATAATTAAGGAAAAGGGCATTTTAATGTTATTTATACTTATTATTTTGTCTTCTCTTTATATGGGTTGGTCAATGGGAGCAAATGATGCTGCAAATTGTGTGGGTGCAGACATTGGCTCTGGTGTTATGAAATTAAGAGATGGAATTATAATAACATGTGTCTTCTCTTTTTTAGGTTCAATACTGCTTGGACATAAGGTAATAAAAACAATAGGAAAAGGAGTTGTTCCATTAAATCTACTGCCTCCTTTGCAATCAGATTTAATTTCTCTCGCTGCTATTTTAGGAGCAGCAATATGGGTAACAATTGCAACTTATAAGAAATATCCTGTTTCTACATCTCATTCTATTGTTGGTGCTGTTGCAGGTGGAGGACTTGCTTTTAAGACGGTTATACAATGGATGAAAATAAAACAAATTTTTATATGCTGGGTATTAACTCCTTTTGGTTCCGCAATTATAACAATTTTGCTTTATCCTTTAATAAAATTTATATTTTCTTTTTCTGCTATAAAAAAGTATGAAAAAGGGCTAATATTATTTTCTATATATGTCACAAGTGCTTATCTTGCTTTTTCATGGGGTGCAAATGATGTTGCAAATGCAACAGGTATTTTAATAGGAACAGGTAATATTACTCCAAACGGTGCTGCAATAATTGGTGCTTTGGCAATAACTCTTGGAATTACAACATGGGGATATAAAGTAATTGAAACAATTGGTTTTAATATAGTTCAATTAACTCCTCTTATGACAATTGCAGTTGAAGTATCTTCTGCAATTAACATACATCTCTATACTCATTATGGAATACCTGTTTCTACATCTCACTCAATAGTTGGGGCAATATGGGGAATAGGGATACTTCAAGGTATAAAGACAATAAACTGGAAAATTGCAAAAGATATAATGCTTACATGGGCATTAACTCCTGTGATTTCTGGTTTAATAACTTTTATTTTTTTAAGAATAATTAACGCTTTCTTATAACAGGAGGTGCAAAATGGAAAGAAGTAGAAATATATTTGTATGGTTAGGACAAAGAGAAAAAAAAGAAATACTTAATGCTGAATTACAACATATGGAATTATCGTTTGAATGTGTGAAAGAGATGAAAAATTGTTTTCAGGCATATTATGAAAATAAAACAGAAGAAAAAAATAATGCAATAAGTAAGGTAAAAGAATATGAAAAAAAAGGGGATGAAATAAGAAAAACAATAACTCTTGAACTCTCAAAAGGATACCTTATGCCAGCCGATAGAGAGGATTTATTGCTTCTTAATACTAAACTTAATGATATTGCTGATAGTGCAAAAGGTGTTGCAAGGTTATTTGAATTTATTGAAGGAATAAAAATGCCAGAACTTTCAAAAAGTTTACTTGATAATAGTATCATAGCGGTAAAAAGTATTGAAAAACTTAAAAATGCAATTGTTTCTTTAATAAAAGATGAAATTGACAGAGTTTTAGAAGAATGTTCTCAGATAGAAATACTTGAAGAAGAGGGAGATGATAAAAGGAGAGAATTACTTGGGCAACTTTTAAAAAGTGAAATATCTTTACCAATTTCAATTATTTTTTATGAAATAATTGATACAACTGAAAATCTTATAGATACTGTAAAAAATACTGCCGACCTTGTTAGGGTTCTTGCTATTAAATTAAAGTAAATGGTCAGGAAATAACAAGTTTTTTATAGTGAGGAGAGCAATCAAAAATTCCTCCACTTTTTTCATAAAAATCATTGTCAAGAACAAAAATACCATTTTCTGCGTCAACCCACTTTTTCCCATAAAAAGGATGATAAGAAAGAAGTTTTTTCCAGTTTTCATAATGCTGAAAACCATTTGCTTCTACCATTTGAATTTTCATTTCTGTCAATGGTTTTATTCTTGCAGAGAGATTTTTATTCCAATCAATTAGTGGGGGAATAACTGTAAGGTCTGCACAAAAATAGTCCATATTTCTTTTCTCACACTCGTTTAGAATTTTCAAAGTCATACTTAATGTTTTAGCAATTGGTTTTAAAGCAACTCCTTTATAACCCATCTGGCATCTTTTTATAATTTCTTTGTCTGTATGAGCACTTTCATCTGCAACTATCCGAACAGGAAAATCACTTACATCAATTTCGTTATCTTCTGAAAATGGTTCTTCAACTATAACTACCTGTGATAGACAACCTATTTTATCCATAAAATCAATCAATTCCCATAGTCGTTCTTTTGTATCATATCTTCCATTAGCATCAAAATAATATGGTAATTTACCTGATTTTGTATATGGTGTTGTATAATTTTTAAGTTGATGGTGAATATTTTTTATTCTTTCCATATCCCATTTAAGCATTTTATCTCTATCACCATCACCTTCTGGGTCAGAACCAATTTTTATTTTAAGAACAAAATATCCTTCTTTTACCATCTTTTCTACCTCATCAATTGACACTGAATATGAAATTAAAGGAATACAGGCAAGTTTTTCATGTCTATATTTCAAAGTAGATTGATATTTTGCAGGAATCATATTAAAAAAGTCATTATTTCCTGTTTCTTTTGCATAAAGAGACCATAATGCATTATCAACACTAACAAGAGAATTTAATGTAAATGTTTTTCTTAAATTTTTTTTACCTGTTATTTTTTTTGCATATTCATGAACATCATCAAATATTTCTTCTATTGTCTCTACGGGACTTTCAATATTTTTCCCTTCTAATAAATTTAAAGCAAACTGAGTAGTTGAAAACATCAGTGCATTTCCACCTGCTGCACTATTACTAATAAAAACATCGGCATCTGACCAGAGAACACTTTGAGTTCCAAGTCCAATTCCATAATTATTTTCTGATTCAAGATAAGTTATTACTTCCCATAATCCAGTTACATAATTTCCTTTAAAACCCAAGTTTATCTTAAATGGTTCATACTCAAAATTCAAATTCACTTTTTTAATCTTCATTTCATCCCCCTTTACCCAATTAGGTACTGCCAAAATTGGTTAATTAAATTCACTCCCCTTTCATAAAGGGGAGAGTGTTTTTCCCTTCCTTTATAAAAGGAAGGAGTTAAAATTTCCCCTTTGACAGCGGAGTGAGAGGGATTTTTATTTCCCATCTTTCTTTCATCTAAGTTTTTGACACTATTCAATTATACTTCAAAACAATAAAGTACATTATTATATAAATAACATAAATACATAAAAAGTAAAAATTTTTTTGGCTCAAACTTTTAAATGGTATAATTTTATTGTAAATACTCAGTTCCAAAAAAACTGAAAGCAGAGAGTATTATTGAAAAGCACAAAGTAAAAAATATAAATTACAAAATATAATGGAAATTAAAAGTTATTCTCTTGGAATAAGTTTTGTTGCTGGGGTTCTTTCTTTTTTAAGTCCCTGTATTCTTCCACTTATCCCAATTTACATTTCTTATATAACAGGAATAAGTATTGAACAATTACAAGAACCAAAAAATACTCTAAAAATTTTTATTATTTCTTTGTTTTTTATATCTGGCTTTACTCTAATTTTTGTTCTTATGGGTGCATCTGCAACTGCAATTGGAAATTTTATTTTAAAGAAAAAAAATATATTGAGAATTATAGGTGGTATCATAATAATAATTTTTGGCCTTCACTTAACTGGAATACTAAAAATAAAAAAATTATATACAGAGAAAAGAATTGTCTTAAAAAACAAAAAAACAGGATATTTAAGTTCTTTCCTGTTAGGGATGGCATTTTCTGCTGGATGGACTCCCTGTGTTGGCCCTGTTCTTTCTTCAATTCTAATAATTGCTGCAAATGAAAAAACAGTTTTTCGGGGAATAATTTTGTTATTTACCTATTCAATAGGAATTGGAATACCTTTTCTTATAACATCTCTATTATTAAATAAACTTCTAAACTTTTTTAACAAAATAAAAAAACATTACAGAGTAATAGAGATAATTATGGGTTTTCTCCTTGTTATTCTTGGTGTCTTATTTCTTCTAAATAAATTTATCTTTTAGGGACTTTTATTTTTTTTAGTATTCCAATTTCAGGTAGTTTCCCAACAATTGGTTTAGCATATTCAATAAATGCAGAAGTAACAAAATTATTTTCACTGTTTATAAAGGCAGGGGGCATACTTCTCGTCTCTTTTGCAACATTTGATAGTGGAACAATTTCATAATAAATACTATATTTTTTTGATTTTTTCCTTTTAATTGAGACAGAACCAGAACTGCCAAAGTCACCTGAAATAGCACTTTTTACTGCAATTTCACCAACTTTGTATGCCTCTTTTGCATCTATTTCAGAATAAATTCCAGGAAAAGACCTCTGTAAATATCCAAAAGTATCCGCTCTCACTCTTCCTATATTTAATTTGTTTTTTACAATATCTGCTAATAAATCACCAAGAGCACCAGTTCCACTTAATTGAACATTTCCATGTGCATCAACTTCCTTTGTAAATTTAGAGGCAATTGGCTCTCCTTTTTCATCGGAAATTCCTTCCGAGACAGTAATAAGACATCTTCCATATTTTTTATATACATTATCAACATCAGAAAGAAATTTTTCCATAATAAAAGGTCTTTCAGGAAAGTATATAAGGTGTGGTCCATCATCTTCATAAATTTTTGCAAGAGAAGAAGATGCAACCAAAAAACCAGCATGCCTGCCCATAACAACATCTATTTTAACTCCTGGCAATGACTTATTATCTAAATTATCTCCCATAACAGCCATAGCAACAAATTTTGCAGCAGAACCATATCCAGGTGTATGGTCATTTTCTTTCAGGTCATTATCAATTGTTTTTGGTATATGAAAACATCTGAACTCATATCCAACTTTTTTTGCACTTTCATTCAAAATATAAGTTGTTTCAGCAGAATCATTTCCCCCAATATAAAAAAAGTATCTTATATCGTATTTTGTCATAATTTTAAATATCTTTTCACATTCCTCATCAGTTGGTTTTTTCCTCACACTTCCCAAAGCAGCACACGGAGTAAAGGCAACTTTTTTAAGATTAGAATTGCTTTCTTTCTTTAAATCAATTAAATTTTCTTCAAGAACCCCTTTTACACCATATAAAGCACCATAAATTCCTTTTATTTCTTTGTGTTTTTTTGCCTCAAGAACTGCTGCAACTAAACTTTGATTTATTACAACAGTAGGTCCTCCACTTTGAGCAATTAACATATTACCTTTTATTTTATTCATATCCACCTCCATTTTCTCTATAATTTTGTTATAGAAATTATTTTAACATATTTTTTTTCATTTGGGAAATGAATTTCACTACTTAATTCTTGCAGAGTTAGAAGTTAATTTGCATGTCTGAAAGATACAAAAACATAAATGGAAAGTCAAAGAAAATGAATTTTTTATGAAAGGAGTAAATTTTTATAGATTCTGATTACTAATATTTAAAAATTTTACTATAAATAGTATTTAAAATTTTGAAAGAGAAATAAGTTGATTTAAAAATTTTTTATTTATATTGCCTTTCAT
>DAOOVW010000061.1 GCA_035370465.1 bacterium
CTCATCCCCGCCTTCTCCCCAACGGGGAGAAGGAAATAAATCCCCCTCAATCCCCGTTGTGCTATCTATACAAATCCACTTCTTAAAATCTCCCTCTGCCCCTCTTTATAAAAGAGGGGAGTATTTTTGGATGACGCACCAACTCTGCTTTGCTACCCTTTGCTTCCTTAGTCGGTTTTTCAAAGGGGGAAGCATCTCTCCTTCCCTTATAAAGGGAAGGTCGGGATGGATTTATAAAAATGCCCTTACCTTATTTTTTCAAGGACCCGGTTCTCACATCCAAAGGACCCCTCTGGGCGTAGCCCAACGGGCGAGCCTTCGGAGAGAACCAGGCCCTTTTATCTTATTCTTTCTTAAAATCCCCCCTCATCCCCGCCTTCTCCCCAACGGGGAGAAGGAAATAAATCCCCCTCAATCCCCGTTGTGCCTATTGAAATACATAACGGCACCAACTCTGCTTTGCTACCCTTTGCTTCTTCAGTCGGTTTGTTAAAGGGGAGAACTAAAAGAGAGAACTTATGGGTAAGGGATAGTTCCCCTTTGGGAGAGAATAGGTGAGAGGTGCCTTTTCAGTCAAAGCAGTTGACTAAAAACTTAAAGTTTTTCTTTCAAAAACTTTCCTGTATATGATTTTGGGTTTTTGGCAATTTTTTCTGGCGGTCCTTGTGCAATTACATATCCACCTTTATCTCCTCCTTCAGGTCCAAGGTCTATGAGCCAATCAGCATACTTTATAACCTCTAAATTATGTTCAATTACAATAACACTTGACCCTTTTTCAACCAATCTATTCAAAACACCAAGAAGTTTTTCTATATCTGCTAAATGAAGTCCAACGGTTGGTTCATCAAGAATATAAATAGTCCTTTCATTCCCTTTTCTTGAAAGTTCTGCTGCAAGTTTAATTCTTTGTGCTTCTCCACCTGATAAAGTCGTTGCTGGTTGTCCTAATGAAATATAACCAAGTCCAACATCATAAAGTGTTTGTAATTTATTTTTCAGATGAGGAAAATTTTTAAAAAACTCAACACTTTCTTCTACTTTCATATCAAGAATTTCTGCTATATTTTTCCCTTTATATTTTATTTCAAGCGTTTCTTTGTTATACCTTGTCCCTTTACATACTTCACATGGAATATAAATATCAGGTAAAAAATGCATCTCTATTTTTGTTATACCTTCACCTATGCATGCCTCACATCTTCCACCTTTAACATTGAAACTGAATCTTCCTGGTTTATACCCTCTGATTCTTGCTTCTTCTGTATTTGCAAAAATTTCTCTTATATAGGTAAACGCGCCTGTATATGTTGCTGGATTTGACCTTGGAGTTCTTCCTATTGGTGATTGGTCAATTTCAACAACTTTATTTATATATTCAATACCTAAAATTGCATCATGTTCACCTGGCTCTTCTTTTGATTTATATAAAATTTTTCTTAATGCATTATACAAAACATCTTCTATTAAACTACTTTTCCCTGAGCCAGAAACACCTGTAACACAAACAAATAGCCCCAATGGAATTTCAACATTTATATTTTTAAGATTATTATGTTTTGCTCCAATGATTTTTATCCTTTTTCCTGTTGGTTTTCTTCTTTTGGAAGGTAAAGTAATTTCCCTTTCTCCTGAAAGGAATTTTCCAGTAATTGAATTTTTAACCTTTATAATATCATCTACTTTTCCTTCTGCAACAACATATCCGCCATGAATACCTGCTCCTGGTCCAAGGTCAACAACCCAATCAGCATTTTTCATCATTTCTTCATCATGCTCTATAACTACAACTGTATTGCCAAGGTCTCTTAATGATTTCAATGTATTTATCAATCTTAAATTATCTCTTTGATGAAGTCCTATTGTTGGCTCATCAAGAATATAAGCAACTCCTACAAGTCCTGAACCAATTTGAGTTGCAAGACGAATTCTTTCAACTTCTCCACCAGATAAAGTATGAGTCATCCTGTCAAGTGTCAAATAATCAAGTCCAACTTCTTCCATAAAATTTAATCTGCTTATTATTTCTTTTAATATCTGTTTTGCTATCATTTTTTCTCTTTCATTTAATTTTAAGGTATTAAAAAATTCCTTTACTCCCTTTACACTCATAGAAGTTATATCCATTATTGATTTTCCCCCAACAGTTACAGACAACGCCTCTTTTCTCAACCTTCCCCCATTACAAACAGGGCATTTTATTTCTCTTATATATTTCATTATTTCTTCTTTTCTTCTTTCACTTTCTGTTTGCTTAAAAAGTCGCTCTAAATTTGGAATAACTCCTTCAAAATTATATTCATCAGAACCATAAAGCAAAATATTAAGTTGTTCTTCTGTTAAGTCAGAAGGACTATCATCAAGACCCTTATTAAATTGATAAAGTAATTCCCTTAACAAACTTCTGTAATACAAAAAAATACCTCTACCACCTGTTTCATGCCATGGTCTTATTGCTCCTTTTCTAAATGTCTTATTTTTATCAGGTATTACAAGGTCAGGGTCAATTCTCATTAAAAACCCCAATCCTTTACATTCAGGACATGTTCCATAAGGACTATTAAAAGAAAACATCCTTGGTGAAAGTTCTTCAAAACTTATTCCACATTTAACGCATCCAAAATTCTCATTGAAAAAAACTTCCTTCTGCCCATCATCAACTATAATTACACCTTTCCCAACTTTCAATCCCATTTCAACACTTTCTGCTACCCTACTTCTTTCTTCTTCTCCTATAATAAACTGGTCAATAAGAACTTCTATATTATGGATTTTGTATTTTTCAAGTTTTATTTTTTCATCAACTTCATAATATTTTCCATCAACTCTTACCATAAGAAAACCACTTTTCTTAATTTCGTCAAAAACTTTGACATACTCTCCTTTTCTTCCTCTTACAACAGGCGCTAAAATTTTCACTTCTTTTGTAGGTGGAAAAGATAGAATATTATCAATAATTTCGGAAGATGACTGTCTTGAAATAATTTTTCCACATGCTGGACAATGAGGTATCCCAATTCTCGCAAAAAGTAATCTCATATAATCATAAATTTCAGTTGTTGTTGCAACAATGGACCTTGGATTTGAGGCGGCTTTTCTCTGTTCAATTGCAATTGCAGGTGGAAGTCCAAAAATATGGTCAACATCTGGTTTCTTCATCTGCTCTAAAAATTGTCTTGCATAAGTAGATAAACTTTCAATATACCTTCTCTGTCCTTCTGCATATAAGGTATCATAAGCAAGGGATGACTTACCAGAACCAGAAACACCGGTTATTACTACTAAATTATTCCTTGGGATGTCTATATTTATATTTTTTAGATTATGTTCTCTTGCTCCTCTAATACTTATAAATTTTGGTTCCATAATTTATTATTTTACCCTCAAAATATAAATAATGGGATATATTCAATTTACAATTTTAATTAACAGAAAGTCCCGCAAATTTTAATAATTATGCAGTTAATACCAATTTGACAATATACATACAGTAAAAATATTTTCCCCTCACCTTAAATCACTCGGGCGTAGTCCACAGGCTCCGTAAGCCAAAAGCGAGGACCCTACGGACGAGGGGAAGGGTGAGGGGGGTATTAATTTCTATTATATATTTGATGTAAAAACAGTATGAATATCTTAGTGTCCAAAAATATGGGAGTTTAGGAAAATAGTATAAACCCCTTTCAAAATGTGAATTCTTTAAATTTTTTCATAGTTATAAAAAAACGGGATTTTAGGTTCTAACAGAAGGGAGAATATATTTAGAGAAGTAATGTAAGTTATTGATTTTCAAAAACTTGTTAACTTCGTAAGTTAACAGGAAGGTTAAAAAGGAAGAGCATTTTTTAATTTTATTGCTGTTTGTAAAACAACTGGTGCCTTGTTTTTTAATCCAGGGTCTTTTGATTTAGCAGAAAGAACTATTTTTACAAGCGTTGTCTCAGTGTCCAATTCCCCTGTAATAATATCTCTGCCTCTGCTATCATAATAAGTAAAATTTGAATATCTTGTATTTTCTGGCTCATCATTATTAACAACAAGTTCTACTTTATTATTTATATCAATTAGTGCTTCTTCATTATAAAAATTGGAGGCATCTGGTGGTAATGGGTCAGAATACCAACCAACCCATAAAGTTTTTGTATTATCTCCTTCATCAGTAAGTTCTCTTTCACTTGCAATTCTAACAATCATTGTTTCATTTTGTGTTTCATTATAAGCAACAAGGGTATTATAAGAAACACATGTATCATCATAAGTTCCCTCATTAAGAGTAATTGACCTTATACAAGATGCATCAGCAAGTCCCCAACCACCTCTTTTACCATGAACAATTGTATCCATCATTTGAGAAAGTGTTTGTTGAATTTCACTATGTGCAACAACAATTTTTCTTACTGTTGACGCTCTAGCAAAAAGAACAGTTATAAGACCAAAAATAATGACAAGAATAAACATAGAAATCAAAATTTCAATAAGAGTAAATCCATTTCCAACCTTACTTTTTTTCATATTTTGCCTCTCTTAAACTATTGCTTTCCTTTCAAAAAAATCAACTCCTTCCTTTCCAAAAGGAAGGTAGGCTCGCCCGTAGGGTCCACAGAATTTCTCTGGGCTATGCGCGAGGGGATGGATTTCTCCCTTTAAAACAACCCATTTCTTGAAATATAAATTTCTCTTCTTGATAAAACCGCATTCCCTTTTCTTCTTAAAACATAAACAATAACTCTTAAACCCATCGCTTTGTCATAATCAGGAGAAGTCGCCCAGTTAGATAGGGGTGTAGAAGTGTCATTACCATATCCAATTACATATCTTTCAATTTTAAATCTATCCTGAAATTCAGGAGGAGTAAAATCAGTTCCTGTTCCAATATTAATTGAATTTTCATCCTCAATTTCATCAACTATTTTCCCGTACTCCTCCGGTTTCTGTTCACCCCATCTATCACTATAAACAGGAGGAAATTCAAAATTTTTAACTTCTTCAATACTATATTGAGAAAGAGCATTTGCTATCATTATTTCATTTGCTTTATTTACAACATTCATATTTGATGACATTAAAAGTAAAACTATTCCTATAACAATAGCAATTAAAAATATAGAAATGACCATTTCAAGAAGAGTAAATCCATTTTTATAATTTTTCATTTTGCTTTTCGCCCATATTTATTTTACCATATTTATTTTTCTTTTTCACCATTTTTTTACTTCTTATTTACTTTTTTCAATGTTTTTTTCTACTTGGAGGTAAATTTTTTATTCTCTCAAAATCCCCCCTCATCCCCACCTTCTCCCCGCTGGGGAGAAGGATAAAATCTCCCCCTCAAAATCTCCCTTTATCCCCGTTGTAGTTATTAAATCCCTCTTAATCTCCCTTTTATAAAGGGAGAATTTTGGGGAACAAGCACCAACTCTGCTTTGCCATGCCTACCTTCCTTAGTCGTTTTACAAAAGGGGAAATTACAATAAATCCCTTCCTTTTATAAAGGCCTCGCCCGTAGGCTGTAGCCTACAGGCTACGGCCGAGGGAAGGGGGGCTCGCCCGTAGGGCTACGCCCGAGGGGCTGGATTTATTAAACCCCGTAAGCCCAACTTAGCACTTCTGCGTAGGGCTGGTTCGTATGCTATATTTTAAACTGCCTGTGTAGAACAATCTCCCCTCATCCCCGCCTTCTCCCCAACGGGGAGAAGGATGAAATCCCCCTCTCTCCTTCTCCCCTCTCCCCGCTGGGGAGAGGCTCGCCCGTAGGGCTACGCCCGAGGGGCTGGGGTGAGGGGGAAATTTATCTCCTTCCCTTAATAAGGCATGCCCGTCTATCTTTGTAGAGGGGAAGGGAAGGTGAGGGTCAGGGTGAGAATCTCTTATTCTTGGTTCTATTTTCTTTATATATATTATAAAGAACAATAATAAAAAAAATAACCCCAGTAGAAAAAAATCCCCAATGAAAATTTTCTGGTTTCACAGAGAGATATATTTTGGGATTTATGAAAGCATCAATTGTAAAAGAAATAAAAATAAAAAATAAACTTAATATAAACAAAATTTTCTCTCTATTCAAAATAATAATTTTTTCTTTTTTATCTTTAATTATCAATATCATTACTCCGAAAACAATCATAAGAATAGAAACTAAAACAGGGCATATTACAGGAGATGCCCATGAAACAGGAATTGAAAAAAGGATATCCCAGGTAAATAATGATGAAGGCCATTTTAAAAGGACATAAAGGAATACATAATAAAAAATATCCCATAAACCAAATAAAATACAAAAACACCCTAAAATTTCAACGCCTTTTCCAATAAGATAACTCATTGTAGTTAACATAACTATTGTAGAAAGTTCTCTTCCAAGTTCAACTAAATATAGTTTTACTGGGGGCATTGGGAATGGGAAGAAGAACCCAGAAGGGCAATAAATTTCTCTTAAATAATAAACAACTGCTGCCTCTAAATATCCCATTGCTATCCCAAAAAGAACCAAATTTATAATTTTTTTTCTCATTTTAAGTAAATAATTTCTTCATTAAAGACAGCCCATTCTCCATTTAATAAGGAGTTGATGTTTTTTGATATATATGTCTGGACAAAAATTTTATCTTTATAAACAACAAAATTTCTGAATTGGTAAGGTGGTTCAATTAAGGAAGAAGTTGAAATAAAATGGATATTGTTTTCTTTATAATGAAGATTTGAATGTATATGTCCTGATAACACAATTTTTACCTGTGGAAACTCTTTTATAATAGATAGAATTTCATTTGCTTTTGGCATCAATAAAGGTGTATTATGAGTAAAATTCTTTACAAGAAATTTTGTAAATCTATCACATATAAGTAATCTATGAGTTGCAATTATTGTTGGTTTTTGAGAATTCTCTTTTAAATCATTTTTAAGATAAGATATTTCTTCATCAGATGGGAAAATACCAATTATTATAAAATGCCAATTATTAAAATCAAATGAATAATATTTTTCCCCAAATACATCTTTGAAATTATTCTTCCCAACAACATCATGGTCTCCCATTACAACATAATAAGGAATTGTTGAATTATCAAGAATTTTTTTTACTTCCTCCATATCTTCTTTTTTTCCATACTCTGTTATATCTCCACAGTGAATTATAAAATCTGGTTTTACATTATTTCCAATGTATTTTATGGTTTTTTCAACAATTGAAAAAGAATAATAGGAGTTTTTCCAGTGAACTCTATAAGGTCCTATTTGAATAATATGTTTTGGTTCTTTTTTAAATTCTCCTTGACAAGTGCAATGAGTATCTGTTATAAGAGCAAATTTCAAAATTGGTTTTTCTTCATAAGAAGGAGCATTTTGCCAATTATATGAAGTAGAAAAAACAAAAGATGAAACAAGAAAAATAAATAGAAATATTTTTTTTATGACCATTTTTCTTTATGGAGAACTTCATTCAATGGTCTTTTCTCTTTTTTAGGACTTTCTGCTGGATAACCAATTGAAATCAGTGATACAAGTTTATATCCAGTTGGTACTTCTAAATATTCTCTTATTTTTTCAGCGTAATGTTTTTTATCACCTGCTATCCAACAACTTCCAAGTCCAAAACCTTTTGCAGCAAGTAAAATATATGTTGTGGCTGCTGACCCATCTTCTAAATAATATTTTGTATCTTTACAAAAAACAGCAACACAAACAGGGGCATCTGCAATAAATTTCCCATAATCAGTTATATTTGCAATTTCGTTTCTTCTCTTTTCTTCTTTCACAACAATAAATTCCCATGGCTGAACATTTACAGCAGTTGGTGCAAATCTCGCACAATCAATTATTTCTTTAATAATATCTTCTGGGACTTCCTTTTTTTGATATTTCCTTATACTTCTTCTTTCCTTCAAAATTTTTATAATTTCTTCCATTTTTCTCCTCCTCTATCATTCTATTTTCCAAGTGCATAGCAAAAATATATGTCAACTTCATTCAAAGCAATTTTTTAAATTCCTCTATTTTTATTCCCATATCTCTTATAATTCCAGATAATGTTTTTTTCTTCATATCCTTTGAATGTATAGGAATTACAACTCTCCTTTTGTCTTTTTTTCTATAATAAACAGCATGACTTCCAGATTGTCTATCAAAGACAAAACCTAATTTTATAGCAACTCTAATTACATCTTTTGGTTTCACAATTGGTAAAATACTCACAAGGTTACCTTTGCTAATTTAATAGAAATATCATCTTCTACTGGTATTGTCTCATTATGACTTTTAAGAGATTCGATATAAAGTTTTATTGCATCCTTTATATTTTCAAGTGTTTCCTCATATGTCTCCCCTTGCGTGTGACATCCCTGTAAAATAGGGCAAAAAGCATGGTACCCACCTTCTTGCTCTCTTTCTATTATAACAGTATACATATATTCTTCCATTTTTCTCCTCCTCTATCACTTACTGATACTGCCAAAATTGGCTAATTAAATTCACTCCCGTTGTGCTATCTGGAAGACGATAACGCACCAACTCTGAGAAACAAGGTAAGCAACTTCAGTCGGTTTATAAAAGAGGGGAACATTAAATCCCCCCTCATCCCTACCTTCTCCCCAGCGGGGAGAAGGATGAAATCCTCCTCAATCCCCGTTGTACCTATTGAAATACATTACGGCACCAACTCTGCTTTGCTAACCCCCGCTACTTTAGTCGGTTTACTAAAGGGGGAAGTTTTTCTCCTTCCCTTATAAAGGGAAGGTCGGGATGGATTTTATTAAACCCCGTAAGCCCAACTTAGCACTTCTGCGTAGGGCTGGTTCGTATG
>DAOOVW010000062.1 GCA_035370465.1 bacterium
AGGGGTAAATTTAACAATACCGCATAAAAAAGATGCTTTTTTTCTTGTTAATGAGGTTGGTGAAGAGGCAAAACTACTTAAAGTAATAAATACAATTAAAAACGAAGATGGGAAATTAACTGGATATATAACAGATGGAAAAGGCTTTGTAAGGTCAATAAAAGAAGATGGGAAAATGAATTTAAAAGGAAAAAAAATATATTTAATTGGTGCTGGTGGAACTGCATGGGCAATTAGTGGTTGTCTTATCAAAGAAAATATTAAAGGTATTTTTATTACTAACAGAACCTTAGAAAAGGCAATTTTACTTAAAAAACATCTTACAAAAAATTTTAATTTTAACAATGTTGAAATAATACCATTTGAAAAAAGAAATGACATAAACTTTGACGAAATAGATGTAATTATAAATACAACATCTGTTGGTATGAAAGAAAATGACCCAATTTTAATAGAAGAAAAATTTATAAAGAAAAAATTTTTTATATATGATGTTGTTTATAATAGAAAAACGGAGTTGATTAAAACAGCAGAAAAATTAGGTCTTCCATATGTTAATGGTTTATCAATGCTTGTTTATCAAGGAGCAATATCTTTTGAAATATGGACAGGAGAAAAAGCCCCTGTGGATATAATGAAAAAATCGTTATATAATTTCCTTAAAAATGGGGAGAAAAAATGAGATTTTTAACAAGTGGTGAATCACACGGAAAATGTTTAGTTGGAATTTTAGAAGGAATGGTTGCAAATATGGATATTTCAATTTCTGAAATTAATAAAGAACTTGAAAGAAGACAAAGAGGATATGGGCGTGGAAAAAGAATGGAAATTGAAAAAGATAAAGTAGAAATTATCTCTGGCATAAGAAATGGAAAAACAACAGGTGGCCCAATAGGAATTATTATTAAAAATAAGGACTGGCAAAATTGGAAAGAAATTATGGATATTGAAAAAGGGCATGGAAGAGAAAATTTTATTCCAAGACCAGGACATGCAGACCTGCCCGGATTTATTAAATATAAATATACTGGTTTAAGAAATGTTATTGAAAGAAGCAGTGCAAGAGAAACAGCAATGAGAGTTGCAATTGGAAATATCTGCAAACAATTTTTAAAGGATTTTAATATAAATATTTTCAGCAGAGTTATACAGGTTGGTAAGGTTAAAGATAAAAGTACATGGGACGAGGTAAAAAGAAATTATGCTTTAATTGAGAAATCGGAAGTAAGAAATTTTATTAAAGAAAAAGAAATAATAAAAGAAATAGAAAAAGCAAGAAAAAATGGAGATACAATTGGTGGTATTTTTGAAATTATAATTGAAGGAGTGCCACCAGGACTTGGCAGTTATGTCCAATGGGACAGACGACTTGATGCTAAAATTTCATTTTATTTAATGAGTATCCCAGCGGTAAAAGGAATAAATATAGGTATCGGTTTTGAAGGAATTGAAAAATTTGGTTCTCAATTTCACGATGAAATTTATTATGATGAAAGTAAAAAAATTTATAGAAAAACAAATAATGCAGGTGGAATAGAGGGTGGAATTACAAACGGGGAAAATATAATTATTAGATGTGCATTAAAACCAATTCCAACACTCAAAAAACCATTGAATTCAGTAAACATTAAAACATTAAAAGAAGAAATATCAATTTATGAAAGAAGCGATATTTGTGTTGTATTTCCTGCATCAGTTATTGGTGAAAATATACTCTCCTTTTTAATTGCTGATGAAATTCTTAATAAATTTGGAGGAGATACAATTGAAGATGTAAAAACAAATTATAATTTTTATCTCAAATCAATATCAAAATACTGGTCAAATAAAAAATGAAAAAAAATATTATTCTGACTGGATTTATGGGAACAGGTAAAACACTTATAGGAAATATTGTCGCTGATAAATTGAATATGGAATTTATAGATACTGATAAAGTAATTGAGGAAAGAGAAAAAGATAGAATTGCGAGAATTTTTCAGGTTAAAGGAGAAGAATATTTTAGAAAATTGGAAGAAAAAGTAATAAACGAAATATGTAAAAAAGAAAATTGTGTAATTGCAACAGGTGGAGGAGCAATAATAAGAGAAAAAAATTATAACAACATGAAAAAAAGTGGAATTATTATCTGTCTTGAAGCAGAACCATCTATAATTCTTTTAAGAACATCAACAACAGAAGATAGACCACTACTCTTAAAAAATAAGGATGCAATTTCAACAATAAGATATTTAATAAATTCAAGAAAAAAATATTATGACAAAGCGGACTATAAAATAGATACAACTTCTCTTTCACCAGAACAAGCAGGCGAAAAAATAATTGAAATATGGAAAAAAGAAAATGAAAAAAATAGAAATTAAAATTGAAGAGAAAAAAAAATCAATATGTTTTATTGATATTCCTTTTGAAAAAATACCTGAAAAACTAAAATCAAATGGTGATAAATTTCTAATTATAAGTGATAAAAATGTCTATCCTCTTTTTGGAGAAAAATTAAGGTCGGTTATTTCAAAAAATGGAGATGTCTATAAATTTATTTTGAAAAGCGGGGAAAACGAAAAAAACCTTAAAAATATTGAGAAAATACTTCATTATTGCTATGAAAATAATTTTTCAAGAGATGATACAATACTTGCTCTTGGCGGAGGAGTTATAAGTGATATATCTGGCTTTGTATCTTCTATTTATATGAGAGGAATAAATTTCATCACAATACCCACCACTTTACTTGCTCAGGTTGATGCCTCTATTGGTGGGAAAACAGGAGTAAATTTTTACAATAAAAAAAATCTTATTGGAAGTTTCTATCAACCAGAATTTATATTTATCAACTTTGAAACATTAAAAACATTACCTGAAAGAGAAATGAAGCAGGGAATTGCTGAAATAATAAAATATGGTGTTATAAAAAACAAAAAAATTTTTGAATTGCTTGAAAAAAATAAAGAAAATATAAAAAAATATCTACCAGAAATTGTTGAAAAATGTGTCAAAATAAAAGGTGATATTATTAAAAAAGATGAAAAAGAAAAAACAGGACTTCGCGAAGTATTAAATTTTGGGCATACAATTGGACATGCAATTGAGGTATTAGATAATTATAAATTCAATCACGGTGAAGCAATTGCAAATGGGATGGTATATGAAACATTTATTGCCTTTAAACTTGGCTTTTGTGAAAAAGCGACATATGAGAGAATAAAAAATATTGTAAGTAGTTTCAATTTTCCCGAATTTAAAGGTAAAAATAACATAGATAAAATAATTGAAAATTTATGGTATGATAAAAAAGTGAGAAAAGGGAATTTGAGATTTGTTCTACCAGAAAAAATTGGAAAAGTTAAAACAGGAGTAGTTGTAAAAGAAGAAATAATAAAAAAAACATTTTTAGAGGAAGAAAATAATGGATGAAATTGAAAGAAAAAGGGAAGAAATTGACCAGATTGATAAAAAACTTCTTGAACTTTTAGACCTTCGGGCTGAAAAAGTCAAGGAAATAACTGATATTAAAAATAAAAACAATAAACCAATTTTTGACCCTTCAAGAGAAAAAAGAATTATAGAAAAACACATTGAAAAAAGATTTAAGTATCTAAAAAAAGAAGATATTGAGTTAATAATGTCCACAATTTTCAAAATTTATAGAGGATTTTTTAAACCATTAAATATATCCTTTCTTGGTCCGGAAGGGACTTTTACACATCAGGCAGCACTCAGAAAATTTGGTAATAAATGCAACTTTATTTCAGCAAAAACAGTTGAGGATATTTTTAAAGAAGTGGAAAAAGATAGAGTTGATTATGGTGTTGTTCCAATTGAAAATTCTGTGGAAGGAGTGGTTACATATACAATAGATATGTTTCTTGAAAGCAATTTAAAAATAACATCGGAAATTTTACTTGAAATTCATCATTATCTTCTTTCAAATGAAAGTTCATTAAAAAAAATTAAAAAAATTTATTCTCATCCTCAGGCATTTGCTCAATGTAGAAAGTGGTTATTATCAAATTTAGAAAATGTTGAATTGATAGAAACAGAAAGCACCACAAATGCTGTAAAAAAAGCGAAGAAAATGAAAAATACAGGAGCAATTGGTTCTGAAATTGCTTCATCTCTTTATAAATTACCTGTCCTGGCTGAAAAAATAGAGGACTTTACTGAAAACATAACAAGATTCCTTGTGATAGGAAATGACTCTCCAAAAATGACAGGAAAAGATAAAACATCAATAATTTTCTCTATAAAAGATAAAGTCGGTGCTCTTTATGATTCTTTATATCCATTTAAAGAAAAAGGAATTAACTTAACACGATTAGAATCAAGACCAAGTAAAAAAAGAGCATGGGATTATGTATTTTTTGTTGATTTTATTGGTCATTGTGATGAAGATAAAGTTCAAAGTGCATTAGAAGAACTTGAAAAAAATTGTGTATTTTTAAAAGTTTTAGGTTCTTACCCATTAGAAAACAAAGAAAAATAGTAAAATGTAAAACTAAAAGCGGAAAAGTTAAAGATACAACTTAAAATTTAAAAAATTTTTGTCCTTTGTTCTTCGTCCGCTAAAAAGCGCATCGGACGCTAAAATACGCGTTTTGAATCCGCCTCATTCGATACAAAACATGGCGAATCCGCTGCGATTTTTGGCGTAAAGATGGACTGGCAGTACTTTCCAGGGGAAGAAGCAATTTTCTCCCTTTCTTAAACCGACTGAAGTTGCTTACCTTGTTTCTCAGAGTTGGTGTTTAACGTTTTTTCCAAGCACAACGGAGAGGAATTTTACGTTTCCCCCTTTTAGAAAGGCCTGTCCGACGCGCATTTTGGCGGAGGGATTAAGGGGGATTTCAGCAAGCACAACGGGGTTAGGAATCTGTGTCATAAATAGAAAAAATAATTATTTTTTTTCAAAATGTTCAACAAAAACCTTTAAAAATTATACTTATCTTTTTATTTCTTTTTTGTTCTAATACATCTATTTACTCCAACTTCCTTTTTTCTAACTATTATTAAAGAAAAAATTCCTAATTTTCTTTATTTCTATCTTCCTATTTTTTTCTATGTTGCACCTATTGATAATACTTCTCTTTCTCTTAACAACTCTCCTAATTTCTTTCCACTCTTTCTTACAAATTTTGCTATCTTCAAAAGATTATGGGCTGTACACATCAATGAAAATTCCCCTCTTACTTTCTCTTTCCCTCTTAGTACAAATTCCCTAAATCCTAAATTCTGACTTAAATTCCCAAAAACTGGTTCTAATGTTATTTTACGTATCCCATATATCTCTTTCCCTTCTTCTGTTGATAACTTCTCCCTCATTTCTTTAAACAATCCTTCATGCTCTGATATTGATATATGTCTACCTCTTGGGCTGGTTGTACATACCCCATAATACTCACACTTCTTACATTCCCTAACATTCCCATATGTATCATATACTACTTCCCTGTGTTTGCTTCTCCCTATATGATGCAACTCCTGTCCACCTGGACAAATTAATATCTTTTCCTTTTTATTATATATAAAATTACTTTTATCAAATCTATTATCCTGTTTATGTGAACTACCTATCCCTTTCCTGTTTTGTTATGTTATTACATCTGGTATATATGCCTCTATTTTCTCTTTATATTCCTTCCTTTCTAATGAAGCAAAATTCTTACCACTACTATATCCACTATCTGCAACTATATTTATCTTTTCCCTCTTCTCAGGTACTACTTTTTCTATATTCTTTAATACTTCTTCTACCATCGGTATCAATTGACAACAATCACTCTGCTTCTCTGTTACATCATTAGCCACTATCACTTACTCCTTTGAATCTACTGCTGTATGTGCTCTATAACCATGTATTTTCCTTGTCTTGTCTTGTCTTGTCTTTCTGAAATTCTACCGATGCATCTGTAAGATTTATTTTCTTCTTTTTCCCCTCTCTTAACTTCTTCTTACTTTCTTCCAATTTCTTTATCTCCTTTTCTATCTCCTTTATCCTTTTTTCTTTCTCTCTTATTCCTTCCGGAAGCACATTCCCACTTTTTTCACTCCCATATCTCTTGTCTTCTTCTTCATCTACCTGCTCTGCCCTCTCTAAATACTCCTTTATCGCTCCTTCTAATTCCTCCTACTCCTTTATTATCTCTTCTTCTGTATATGTCCTTTCACTACTTGCATTCCCTTTCATTACTTTGCTATCTATTGATATCGTCCCTAATCGTGTCATCCCTATTCTGTTACATATCTGTAATATCTCTACAAATGTATCCCTTAACGCATTTATATTCTTCCGACGAAATTCTGATATCGTCTTGAAATCCGGCTTCTCCATACCTGATAAGTATATAAACGCTATATCACTTCTAAGTTTCTCCTCTATTTTCCTTGAACTATATACCTTTGTCGCATATCCATAAAACCATATCTTTATCATCAATGCCGGATGATATGACGGATTCCCTACACTCGGTATATTCTTATAATAAGAACTTAAATCTATCTCATCTACTACATGTGCTAAATGTCCTTCTTCTAAATAATCCCCTACCGATGCAGGAAATAAAAGCTGACTCTTTAAAGGTTTTAATTTTAAGGAAGGGTAAAGAAAGCGGATATTTTTCCTGCTCTTTATAAGAGCGAGACGGAGTTTGCTTCTTTCTCCTTCTTGTTTTTTGTGTTTTAATATATCAGTAAACAGGGAAAAGAGAGTAGCACGTTTTCCTTACCCTTTAAAAGGGAATAAAATGAGAGCATTCTACGGAAAACTTTATGGAGTAGTTACTGAAAATAACGGAAATTACGGCTTTGTCCATTTGAATAGACCAAATGGCTCTGACCGAATATCAAAAGCAAGGTTACAGACCATAAAGTTTCCTGTTTTCTCTTTATCTGACACAAAAGAGATTAAATCTCTTTTCCTAAAAAATTCAGGTGTCAGAAAGGAGGTGTCTCGCCCATTGGGCTACGACCGACGGCTACTCCCTTATCTCTGGTTATCACCTTCTCCTTCTTTTTCAAAAGGAGAAAATAAAATGTTAAAAAAACAATCTTATCGTTACGATTGACCCTGGTAAATATATTTGCCAGGCACTTATCTGTCAAAATGGCAAAATTATGGAAGCTTTCCCATTTGAAAATGTCTCTTTCCCTGGAATGAAAAAACTTCTGGATAAAACATTGATTTATGGAAAAAATCCTATATTTGTCTTTGAAGCAACTAATGTCTTCTGGAAACCTTTATATTTTCACATTACTTCTTCTGGATATCAATGTTTTACCGTTAGTGCTTCTCAAACTGGTGCTTATCGTAAAAGGAAGAATCCGTAAAACTAAAACTGATAAAATCGACTGTAAAGAAATTCTGGAACTATATCTTAAAGGTGAAGCACAGCCAACTAAAATTCTATCACAACATTTAACCAGTTTGAAAGAACTAACTAGATTATATACCCATTTAGTTGATACTAAAACAAATCTCTCTTATCGCATCAGAGAATATATTTATCAACTATTTCCAGAATGGGAAAATACCTTCAAAGATATCTTCTGTAAAACAATCCTTTATTTGCTGGAAAAACAATTTTCTTCTCCTCAATTATTAAGCAAAACTAGAAGAGATAAACTTGCACACATAATAAGAAAAGTCAGTCATGGAAAATTTGGTCTGCCAGTAGTTAACCAACTTAAAGAAAATGCCCAGAATAGTTTCGGTATCCCTCTTATTCAACAAGCACTTTCTCTTAATCTCTCTCTTCTGGTTAAATCTATCAACTCTTTGGACAATATTCTTATCCCATTAGAAAATAATATCAAAAATATTTTTTTACAGGTGCCTCAACATCTATTAACTGTCCCAGGAGTTGCTGTTATTCCAGCATCTTCTTTTATTAGTGAACTGGGTAACCCAAATGATTTCTCTAATGCTGATAAGGTTATTGCCTGGTTCGGATTAGACATTGTTTGGAAATCTTCTGCCGGCAAAGGTAAAGGTTATCATGTCTCCAAAACAGGTACTCCTTACGGCAGAAAATGGGTATATGTCGCTGCTGGTGAATTCGTCAGACATTTCCCACCAGCAAAACAAAAATATCTCAAAATTTTCAAAGAGCATCATATACATAAATCATCTTTAATACCTATTTGTGCTGACTTAACTAAAATATTATTTGCTATGTATCGGGATGGAACTACTTTTGACCCATCTCGATACCATTAACTGAAAATCAAGGAGTTAAGGTGATAACTAACTGTTTTTATAGTTTTCAAAGTTCATTTCCTTTTACCACTTTTTTGTGGCACGGTGGGACTGTTGTCTCTTTTTCATCTTTTATAATTTACCCCTTGACTCCTCATTGGAAATCTCCCCTTTCCTTTTTTTTACTTCTTTACTCCCTATTATTCTTTATTATACAAAATTATCAGGAATAATTCCAATCTTTTTCGTCTTTCCTCAAAATAAAATCTATTCGAAATATAATTTAAATTAAGCATTTTT
>DAOOVW010000063.1 GCA_035370465.1 bacterium
GATTTACCTATACCTGAATATAATACATAGTTATAAAAAACGGGATTTTAGGTTATACATCACCTTTTTTCTGTCAGGATATAAATTTGACAATGTCAAAAAGATAAAATAAAATTTAATTAAAATTAACAAGCAAAATACTGGAGGAAAAAATGAAAAAGAGTGTAAATATAGGTGTAATAGGTAGTATGGATTTTGAAAAAGGGCTTTCAATAATTAAAGATGCTGGTTTTGATGCAGTTGAATTAAATTTAAGTGGTGTTTTAAGTATGGAAAGTTCGGAAGAAGAAGTAAAAAAAGTAAAAGAAAAAGTGAATTCAAAAGGACTTGAAATAGCAAGTTTACTTGCAGGTGCTTTCTGGCAATTTCCATTGACAAGTGATAACCAGCAGAAAAGACAGTCAGGAGAAAAACTTCTTTTAAAAAGTATAGAAATATGTAAATATCTTGAAACAGATGCAGTTCTTGTTGTTCCTGGTGTAGTTGGAACTGTATGGGAAAGTGAAGAGAGAGTTAAATATGATATTGCATATAAAAGAAGTCAGGAATCAATAAAAAAGTGCGTTGAATTAGCAGAAAAAAATAATATTTATATATGTGTTGAAAATGTGTGGAATAAATTTCTTTTAAGTCCTCTTGAAATGAAAAATTTTGTTGAGGAAATTGGTTCTGAATATGTTGGTGTTTATTTTGATGTAGGGAATATTTTAACTATAGGATATCCAGAAGATTGGATAAGAATACTCGGGGAAAAAATAAAAAGGATTCATCTTAAGGACTTCAAATTAAGCGTAGGAAATATCAATGGTTTCTGTAATCTTCTTGAAGGAGATGTTAACTGGAAAGAAGTTATAAGTGCTTTAAGGGAAATAAAATATGATGGTTATTTAACTGCTGAATATGGACCATATAAATTTTTCCCTGAGACAATAATTTATAATTTATCCCTTGCAATTGATAAAATTATTGGAGGGTGAAATAGTTGACATCAAAAGAAAGAATTTATGATGTTCTTTTGGGGAGAATTCCTGATAGAGTTCCTGTTTCTCTTTATAAAATAGACCCATTTGATGAAAACTCATTCTGGGCACAACATAAAAGTTTTTCTAAATTATTAGAGACAGCAAGAAATTTACAAGATACATTTTTCTTTTATAAGTTAAAGACAGGGTTTTTCTTTTCCTCTCCTGAATTACTTGAAATTAAAGTAGAAGAATATCAGGATACTCCTATTTCAAAAACAATTAAAATTACTGTTATTACTGAATTAGGTCCTTTAACAAGAATTGCAAGAACATCAAATATGAGTATGCACCAATGGGTTCAAAAACCATGGATTGAAAGCGAAAAAGATATACATAAATTTTTATCTCTTCCATATTCTCCTTATACACCTGATATAAGTGAATTTTATAAATTACAAGAGAAAATAGGAGATAAAGGTATAATTGTAGTTGCTTTACCTGACCCACTTGGAGTTGTTGGTTTTCTTTTTGCCCCTGGTGATTTTTCAAAATTTGCTATAGATTACCCTGACCTTATTCATAAACTTCTTGATAAAATTTATGAGAGATTAATAAACATATATACTTTCATATCAAAAAATGTTGAAAATGTGATAATAAGAATAAGAGGAGCAGAATATGCAACTCCACCGATACTTCCAGAAGAATATTTTAATATAAAAAAGGCATTTTGGGATTTTGTTATTAGATATGATACCAATCTTATTGAAATTCTTAAAAAGGGTAAAAAAAATTATATATGTTACCACTGGCATGACCATATTGATGATTTAATTAGTTATGTTATGAAATTGGGGATACATATAATAGAACCAATATCAAATACTTTTGAGAAACCAAATTTTATTTTAAAAATAAGAAAAATAGTTGGTGATGAAGTTGTGATTATGGGTGGAGTAGATGCAATTGATATGGAGTTTAAAACACCTGAAGAAATTACTCAATTGGTAAAAGAAACCATAATTCAGGGAGGTAGAAAAGGAAGATTTATTTTAATTCCATCCGATATACCTGAATCAGCCCCATTAACTCCTGAACTTGAAAGAAATTATATTACTTTTTTACAGGCAGCAATACAGTATGGAAAATATCCTCTTTAATAGAATTTATAATTGGAGCAGTTTAGAAGCATTATTATAAAATATCATTTCTTCAAGTTTAGAAGATAGTTTTAATTTCTTTAAGTTTTCTATTGTTTCACCCTGGTCTGCCCATGGTGAATCAGTCCCAAAAAGTATATATTCAGGTGGATGATTTAAAATAATTCTTTTTGCCTTGTCTTCGTCTAAAAATTGTAGAGAAAAAGATATTTCCATATAGATTTCTTTTCCAACTATAAATTTTTCAACTTCATCCCACATTTCCCAGGCACCAAGATGAGTAGTTACAAGTTTTAGAGAGGGAAATGCATTTTTAATTTTTATAATTTTTTCAGGGTCTGCTTTTCTTATCCTCTCAAATGCAAAATCAAAACCAGTATGTGAAACAAGAATCAAATCAACTTCTTCAATTTTCGCATAAATATCAAACATTTTTTTATCATCTAAATTGAAATTCTGGTAATATGGATGTAATTTTATTCCTTTAAAATTATTTTTTTTAATTTCATCAAGTATTTTTTCCCACTCTTTATCATCTGGATGAAAAGAAAGGAATGGTATTATTCTTTCATTTCTAATTTCTTTTGACCAGTTTAAAATTGAGTTATATTGAGATACCTTTGTCGCAATTGAACAAATAACACTTTTATCAATTTTATATTTATCCATTGAACTAAGTAGACTTTTTATTTTTCCATCATGTCTTGCCTTTATCCCACCCTCTTTTTCAAGTAAAGGTATTGCTTTTTCTGCAACAACATCTGGAAAAGCATGGGTATGAAAATCAATAATTTTACTCATTTTTAAAAATTTTTAAAATTTCATTTGCAATTATTGTATGTCCTGTTTGATTTGGATGAACTGGTTCTGGTGCAAATGTCTCACTTTCTCTATATTCAAGATGATGTTGGAAAATTCTATGTAAGTTTATTAAATATGTTTTATATTTATTACTCATTTCCTGAACAATTTGAATATAATTTTCAATTTCTTTTAAAACAGTTCCTCTAAAACTATCTGTTTTATCTATTGTTATATAAAATGGTTCCATTAAAATTATTTTACAATCAAGTTTTTCAACTGTTCTTTGCAAAATATTGTTGTACCATTTTCTAAAACTTTCAGGTATATATTCTTCCAATAATTCATTTTTTCCTAAAACTCTATGAAGGTCATTTATTCCTATTAAAATAGTTAAAATATCTGGCTTATTATAAATAACATCATCTTCCCATCTATTATGAAGGTCTAAAACTGTATTTCCCCCTATTCCTTTATTTATTATTTCAAACTTTTTTTCTGGAAAAGTTGAAATTAAAAGGTCTCTAAAAATCCTGACATAACCATTTCCATAAGGATAAAATGCATCTCTTCTTCCACAATCTGTAATACTATCCCCAATACAAAGAATTTTATTTACTTCCCCTTCTTTTAATAATTTCTCCATTTTTTCTCCTTTTAAAATTTTTTGTTTTTAAAGTATAATACAAAGAAGAAAAATGTCAAAAATAAAATTAATAGCGGTTGACCTTGATGGAACCTTGCTTACTGATAAAAGAGAAATCCATAGAAAAAACAAATATTACTTAAAAATATTCTCAAAAAAAGGTGGAATTGTTGTTCTTTCTTCAGGGAGAATGAGTAATAGTGTTTCTCCATTTTCTGATAAATTGGGAATTGATTGTCCTTTAATTGTTTATAATGGAGCAATGGCAAGATTAAAAAAAAGTGAAAACAGAAAAATAATATTTCATAAACCACTTCCTTCAAAATATTCTGATTATATAATTGACTATTGTCTTAAAAATAAATTCCTTCTTAATTTTTACATAAATGATAAACTCTATTCTCAAAATGACCCCGGGTTAAAAAAATATGCTCTTATTTACTCAACTCAAACTAATTCAAAATATACATTCCTTGATAACCTTGCAAAACTAAAAGGAAAAAGTCCAACAAAACTTATTCTCATAACTGATAGTAAAAATAAAGATATTGAAAGAACAAGGGACTATCAATATAAATTTTTCAAAAGAATTTTCAAAGATAAATTAAAAATTGTCAGAACAAATCCTGAATATCTTGAATTTATGAATAAAAATGTTGATAAATCAGTTGCCCTAAAAAAAATTGCTCAATATTATAAAGTTAAAAAGGAAGAAATTATTTCATTTGGAGATGGAGAAAATGATATTGAAATGATGTGTCTTTGTAGATTTTCTGTCTCTCCCTCAAATGCAAAAGAAGATGTAAAGAAAATTGCAACCATTTCTTTAAAATATTCCAATAATGATGGATTTATAGGTGAATTTTTAAAGATATTAGATTTCTAATAAATATTCCTTAGGAAAAATATTATCAAGAGAAAGAATACATGCAGGGTCAAAAATTTTTTTAATTCTTACCATATCTAATATTCCTCTTTTCCCATACATAATTTCAAGGTATTTATGTTTTAATTTCCCTATTCCGTGTTCAGCAAAACCAGTTCCTCCAAAAGAAACTGCCTTTTTTACTGCTTCTTCATAAATTCTCCATGCTTTTTCTTTTTGTTTTTCATCTTTTGGAAAAAGATTAAAATGAAGATGGTTTTCTCCAATATGCCCAAAGAGTATCATATGAAGGTCAGTGTTTTGTTTTATAATTTCTGTATAAAAATTATACATCAAAGGAAATTTATCTTCTGGAACTGCGGCATCTACTGCAACTTTTACACTTCCGATTTTTTTAAAATATGCATTAACATTATCAGGTAATCTATGTCTAAAATCAATTAGTTTTTCATAATTTTGTTTATCTTCCCCTATCATTGTCTCAACAACTTTTATTTCCTCTGCTATTTCAGCCCATCTTTCCATTTTTTCAATTTCTGAAACTCCTTCACAATAAATTGCACAGGTATTGTCAGGAATTTCAGGAAAATCACTTTTTAAAAACTCAAGTGCTTTTGAATCGAAAAATTCTAAAGAAAAAAGTTGTAAAAATTCCTTTTCACTTTTTATTTTTTTTATAATTTCTGGTATGTTTTCTTTATTGCCAACAAATAAAACTATTATAAATCTTTCAGGTAATTTTTCTATTAAAGAAACATCAATTTCTGTAATTATTCCAAGTGTCCCTTCTGAACCAATTAAAAGGTCAATCCCATCCATTCCCTTTTGTGAGTAATATCCAGCAGAACATTTTACATCAGGAGTTCTGTAAGAAGGCAAAGGTATTTTAAAACATCCATAATCAATAAAGTTGTCTTTTTCAAAAACATCCCCTCTTTTAATTTCAAATATTTCTCCATTACTTCTTATCATTCTTATTTTTTTAACATATTTCCTTGTGGGACCAAATCTGAAACTATATTCCCCTGATGCATTGGTTGCAATATTACCTCCTATAAAAGCAGTTCTTTCTGTCGGAAATGGTGGGTAAAAAAGAGAATATTTATCTAATTCCTTTAAAAATTCATCAACAATAACTCCTGCAGAAAGACATGCTGTTTTATTTTCTTTATTTATAAATTTAATTTTATTAAATTTTTCAAGAGAAATTATCCCTCCCTCAACAGGTATTCTTCCACCTACTGTTCCTGTTCCACCACCAGAAATTGTTAATGGAAATTTATTTTTACTGCTTTCTTTTAAAATAGATACAATTTCATCTTCATTTTCAGGTATAAAAACAACTTCTGCTTTTCCACCTTTAAAATTTGAAGAGTCCTCTAAATAAGAAATTATTTCCTCTCTGTCTTTTTTTACTATCATTTTTTCTTCCTGTGTTAAAATTTGGTACTGCCAAAATTGGTTATAGCTTTTATAATGCTTTTATTTATCTTTTAATGCTTTTATATGTCTTTATATCCCTGCCCTTTTTTATCTATTTTTTGACACTACCTTTAAAATGTTCAAGTTTTACACTCATAATCTCCTGTCAAAATTGAAAATGGGATTTAATTATATGAATTTTTTCCTCACAACTGCCAATCTCTTTCTGCCCCTTTATAGCACTTACTTTCAATAAATATTCTCCTGCTGTTAAATTCACCGGGTTTATCCCAAATTTTACATAGTTGTTTCCATCTGCTTTTATCTCTGTCAAATAATTATTCTCTTTATTACTTATTTCAAATTTGAATTTCACATCTTTTAATTCCCCTTCTCCTAAATTTATCCTTATATTACCTTCAATTTGTTTGTCTGTTGTATAAACCTGAGCAAGTTTTATTTTCATCTCTAATACTTACGGTAAATATATCCCCTTTACATAATATGTTGAATAATCTCTCCCAATTTCTACATTTGCTATTTGTTAAAATTCTTTCCCCTTCCCAAATGATATTAGCCAAATTCCTTCGGCTGATGAAATCCTCCTGTCGTTACTTTCCATTGACTTAGTTCATTTATCTCCCAGTTGGTATGACAAAAATTCGCTCCCCAAATACACCCCTTCGGCACACTCCTTAATCCAAAATCACTAAATGCCTAAATTCCGCCATAATTAGGCACTAAGTAAGTTTATTATATCATATATTCATCACAGCAACAGGGTTTTTTAACAAAGGTAGATGCTATACTTAATGCCTATATGAACATTATAAGAAGAAAATATGTCTTTATCCCCATTTGAGTTTATACATACAGTAAAAACATTTCCCCTCACCTTAAATCCCTCAGGCGTAGTCCACATGCTATCCCTTACCCACATCTTCTACAATCCTCTTGGATAAAGAGATTCCCTTTGCT